>JBFWWB010000024.1:0-25639 GCA_050246435.1 Hyphomonadaceae bacterium | reverse complement strand
GTCGCTGCTGGTGGCTTCCGCCATCGTGGGCGCGATCGGCAACGCCGGGCTGCAATCCGTGCTGCCCGCGATCGGGCGCAAGGTGGGCATTCCGGACGCGCTGATCGCCGGCGTGTTCGCCGTCTCTTCGCTGATGTTCGTAGTCACCTCGCCGTTCTGGGCGCGCATCTCCGACCGCACGGGGCGCAAGGCGATGATCATCCTGGGCGCGGCCGGTCTCGCCGCCTCGATGGCGCTTTCCGGCGTTGCGGTTTCGCTGGGCATCGCCGGGGTGATCGGGCCGCTGCTGTGCTTCGCCTTCTTCGTCTTCGGCCGCTCGTTCAACGGCATCTTCGGCGCGGCTTCGATGCCGGCCTCGCAGGCTTACGTGGCCGAGCGGACGGACGCCTCCAACCGCACGCGCGCGATCTCCACCATCGCCGGGGCGTTCGGCTTCGGCATGATTTTCGGGCCGATGATCTCGCCCTTCTTCGTGCTGCCTTATGTGGGCCTTGCAGGGCCGCTCTACGCGTACGCGGCGTTCGCCATCATCCTGATCGTGGCGGTGATCTTCTGGCTGCCGGAACGGCCCTACCCGGTGGGCTTCTGGGCGGCGATGCGCAACCCCTTCGCGGTGGCCGCCTCCGCGCATGCGCGCACGCCCAGCGGCGCCAAGCAAGGCTCGATCTGGTTCGACAAGCGCATCCAGCCCTTCCTCATCTTCGCCGTCCTGGCCAACACCGCCTCCGCCGGATTCACACAGACGATCGGCTTCGTCGTGATCGACACGATCCGCCTGGAGCCGGAGCACGCGCTGCCCTACATCGCCGGCGTCATGACGCTTGGCGCCGTGCTGACGGTGGCGATCCAGTGGGGACTCATCCCGCTCATCTCGATCTCCACCGCGACCCTGATGCGCTGGGGCTCGCTGATCTCCGTCGTCGGATGCGTGGGCGTAGCGCTCAGCACGCACTACTGGCACGTGCTCGCAGGATTTGGCCTGTTCTCGATCGGCCAGGCGCTGGCGCGCCCGGGCAACACGTCGGGCATGTCGCTGGCGGCGGGGCCGGAGGATCAGGCGCGCATCGCCGGCGCCATGGGCCAGCTCGGCGGCACGTTCGGCTTGGGCATCTTCTTCGTGGCGCTCTACAGCGTGTCCCACCCCGCGCCGTATTGGGCGTGCAGCGCGATGATGGTCGGGCTTGCGGTCTACGCCTACACGAACAGGACGCTGGCCGCCCCACCGGCCGCCGCGCGCGCGCGCTAGCGGCGGCGCTGCTTCAGTCGATCACGCCGATATAGGGCAGCCCGCGATAGCGCCCGGCGTCGTCCATGCCGTAGCCGACGAGATAGCGGTCCGGCGCGTCGAACCCGACGAGATCGATCGGCTCGCTCGCCGCCGCCGGCTTGCGCACGAGCGCGCACGCCAAGGTGCGTGAGGCGCCCTTCGCCAGCATGTGCGCGCGCGCGAACGCGATGGTGCGCCCGCTGTCGAACACGTCGTCGAGGATCAGCACCGGGCGGCCCGCCGGCGGGCGAGAAATATCCGCGCGCACCACGAGCCTGCCGGACGATTGGCGCGCGTCGCGATAGGATTCGAGCCACAAGCTGTCGAGCACGGGATGGATGCCGCGCCGCGCCAGCGCGCGCATCAGATCCGCCGCGAAGGGCATTGCGCCCTGCAGCAGCGCCACCAAGGTCCAATCGTCGGTGACGTCGCTCGAGAGTTCTTTAGCCAGCGCATCGATGCGGGCGTGAATGGCCGCTTCGTCGAACAGCGGCCGGAAAGGCGGATCAGCCGGCAGCTTCGCGCCCTACGCCGTGCCCGTCGGGCGCATGCGCCGGGGCTGGCGCGTGCTCGGCCTCGGCGGGGCCGTCATAGGCGGGCTTCAAGGCCGGCGCCGGCGCTGAGGCCGCCACAGCCGGCGCGTGCTTGGCTTCTCCGCTGGTGGCGAACGTCGCTTCGATGTCCACCGCACTCACCGGCGGATTGGCGAGCACCGTCTGGAACGGGCGCGCCTCACCCGGCGGGATCGCGCCGCCATCGAGGCGCACGAGCCAGGAGCGCACCTCGCGCGCATTATGATCCCGCAGGCTGAAGCGCAGCACCGGCGGCGTCTTCGCTTTGCCGGCGATGTTGCGCACCGCGCCCGTCACGGTGAGGCTCGGCGCGGCGCTTTCCAGATCGCGCTGGATGTTGAGATCGCTGAATTCGAGACCGGTGATGTTCACGCTGAGCCCGATCGCAGCATACGCGCTCGCCGTATTCGGCCAAATCTGCGCGACATTTTGCCGGAACGCCACGGCCAGCGCCAGCATCACCGCCAGCGCGCCCCCGGTTGCGCCCCACGCGATCGCCGCGGCGCGCAGCCGCTCAAGCTTTTGGCGATGCATCTGGCGCGCGCGCGCCTGCTGCGTCGGCGTGCCAGGCGCCGCCGGCTGCGGCGCGGCGCGGCGTGCGCGCTCGATATGCTCGCGCGTCAGCGGCGGATCGTGCACGAAGGCCGCCGGGGCCGGCGCCGCGGCGGCGGCGTTCTCCAGCAGCAGCTCCCGCTCCACCCGCCAGGAATGGCCGCAGGACGCGCACCGCACCGTGCGCCCCTGGGCGGGAATCGCGTTCTCATCGGCGTAGTAGCGGGTCGCGCAAGACGCGCAGGTGAGGATCATGCTAAATAGCCTAGGGGGCGCATCGGGCGAGCGGTGCGCTGATTCCGCGGGGAAAGTCCATGACGCAGGATCGCCCTCTCGCGCTGGGCGAGGCGGATGCGGGCGCCGGGCGGGCCGTTTCGCTGCGGGGAATCACGGCCGGATACAACAAGGGCGCGGTGCTGCGCGGGCTGGATTTCCACGCCCGCGGCGGCGAAACGGCAGTGATCGTCGGCGCAGCTTCTGTGGGCAAGTCGGTGCTGTTGGATGTGATCCGCGCCGTGCTTGACCCTGTGGAGGGCGACGTCTCCGTGCTGGGCGCGGAGCCCATCCGCCTCAGCGGCCGCCGCCGCGCCAAGCTCAAGCGCCAGATCGGGTTCGTCGGTCAGCAGCCGCGACTGATGGAGCACCTCACCGCCTTCGAGAATGTGGCCTTGCCGTTGCGCCTCGCGGGCGCAAAATCCACCGACTTCGCCGCCGACGTGGAGGAGCTGCTGCGCTTCCTGGGCATGCCTGAAGACGAAAAGCGCGCCGTCGAAACGCTAAGCGGTTCGGCGCGCCGCCGCGTGGCGGTGGCGCGCGCGGTCGTCTCTCAGCCGCGCCTTCTGCTCGCCGACGAGCCCACAGCGGGCCTCGCTCCGGAAATGGCGAGCCGTGTGCTGCGCCTGCTTGTGTCGATGCGCCGCGCAGGATCGGCGGTGATCGTCGCCACGCAGGATGAAGGCGTCGCCGCCCAGCTCGCCGGGCCACGCTGGCGGCTGGCCGAGGGCCGCACCGTGCTGGACGCGCCCGCCCTGGAGAGCGCGAATTGACCGCCGTCGCGCCCCGCGAAGGCGGCGCCGCCATGTTCTGGGCGATTGCGCTGGCCTGCGTGCTGGCCGCCGTTGCGGGTTTGACGGCGAGCCTCGCGGTGCGCCTGGCCGACGCCTCGGCGCACAATCTGCGCACCGGCCTCGCCGCCCGCGTGGTCGCGCCGGATACGCCCGAGGCGCTGGCCGGCGCAGAAACCGCTCTGCGCGCCGCGCCGGGCGTGGAATTCGCGGAGGTGCTCACACAGGACCGCGCCGCCGGCATGCTGCGCGGCGGACTGGGCGTGGACGCCGCGGCGGTCGAGCTGCCGCCGCTGCGGGTGATCCAGTTCCGCGCCAAAACCACGCCGACCGCCGATTGGCTGCGCGAAACCGAGCAGCGTTTGCGCGGCGTCGGCTACGACGTCGAAATCTACGGCCCCTCCGCTACGCGGATCACCGCGGCGCAGAACGCCCAGGTCGCCGCCATCGGCGCGCTGGCGGTGAGCGGCGCGCTGGCGATTGCGGCGCTGCTGACGACGGGCCTCGCCGGGCGCGCCCGCGCCGCAGCCGACCGCGGCGTCATCCCGGCGCTCGCCGATCTGGGCGCCACGCGCGGGCAAGTGGCGCGCATCTTCGCCGGCCGCGCCGCCATGGAAGGCTTCACCGCCGGGCTCGTCGGCGCTTTCGCGGCAACCGTCGTCTGCGGCTGGCTGCTGACGCGCGAAGACGGCGCGGCGCCGCTGAGCGCGCTCGCCCAACAGCTCGATATGCGCGACGGCGCGATCCTGCTGGCGACGCCGCTGCTGGCCGCGCTGCTGGCCGCCGCCGGCGCGCGCGCGGCGAGCAACCGTTTCTACAAGATCGCGGCGCGGCGGCGATGAGCTGGCTGCGCGGCATCGTGCTCGGCCTGCTGGCGGCGGCGGCGCTCGCCTTCTTCGTCGGCTTCTGGGGCTTCGCGCACAGCGTGAACCGCGCCGCGCCGCCCGATCCGCTGCCCGAAGCGGATGCGGTGGTGGCGCTTACCGGAGGATCGCTTGAGCGGCTGCGCACCGGCATGGATTTGCTGGCGGCGGGCCACGGACGGCGGCTGCTGATTTCCGGGGTCAATCCGAAGGTGACCGACGAAGAGTTGGCGCAATTGCTGCGCGGACGGCGGGTGCTGTTCGAATGCTGTGTCGACATCGGCCGGCGCGCGGAGGATACGCTCGGCAACGCCGCCGAAACCGCCGCCTGGGCGCGGCGCAACGGCTTCGAGACGCTGATCGTCGTGACCGAGGATTACCACATGCCGCGTTCGATCACCGAACTGCGCATCGCGATGCCGAACGTGAAGCTCGCGCCCTATCCCGTCTCCGCGCGCATCAGCAAGGAAGGCGTCTGGCAGAATGACGTCGGCGCCGCCGGCCGCCTCGGCCTCGAATATGTGAAATACCTGATCATCCGCGCGCGCGAAGCGCTGATCGCGCTGGATCGGCGCAAAGCCCCGAACGTCGCCGCATGATTTTCCTCAGATCGCTGGCCTACGTCATCTGGCTCTACGGCTCGATGACGGCGATCGGCCTCGCCGCGGCGCCGTTCGCGGCGTTCTCGCAGCGCGCTGCGATCGCGGCGTCGCGCTTGTGGGGCAAAGCGGCGATCTGGGGCGTGCGCATCATCTGCGGGGTGCGTCTGGAGGTGCGCGGGCGCGAGCATATCCCGCCGGGCGCCGGCCTCGTCGCCGCCAAGCATCAATCCATGCTCGATACGATCGCGCCCTTCTGCCTGATGTGGAACCCGGCCATCGTGCTGAAAAGGGAATTGCTGGCGATGCCGATGTTCGGCTGGTTCTGCCAGCGCCTCGGCATGATCGCGATCGACCGCGAGGCGCACGCCTCCGCCCTGCGCGACATGCTGCGCACGGCGCGCGCGCGCAGCGCCGCAGGCCGCGCCATCGTGATCTTCCCGGAAGGCACCCGCCAGGAGCCGGGCGCGGCGCCCGATTACAAGCCGGGCGTGGCCGCCCTCTACCGCGATCTCAAGCTGCCCTGCACGCCGGTGGCGCTCAACACCGGGCTCACTTGGTCGGCGCGCGGGATCATCCGCCGCCCGGGCCGTGCGGTGATCGAGTTCCTGCCGGCGATTCCGGCGGGGCTTTCGCGCGAGGATTTCATGCGCGAACTGGAAGCGCGCATCGAGAGCGCCTCCAACCGGCTCATCGAGGAAGGGCGATGAGCGCGCCCGCGCGCAAGCGGCCGTGGGGCTTGTATGCGCTGTGGGGCTTCGCCATCGCGGCGGCCTTCTGCTGGACGCTCTATTGGTTCGCACTAAAGAACGAAGCCGTGCGCCAGGCGGTGGCCTGGTTCTCCGCGCAGCGCGCGCAAGGCGCCGACGCCGCGTATGCGCGCGTTTCCGCCTCAGGCTATCCCCTGCGCCTCAGCCTGACGTTCGAGGACGCGCACTACGCGCCGGCAGGCGGCGGCTGGCGGATATCGAGCCCGAAGGCGGCGCTGCACGTCAATCCTACGGATTTCTCGCTCTTCATTGTCGAGCCGCGCGCGCCGGTGACGTGGGAAACGCGCGAAGCCGCGCGCGTGTTCACGCCGAAGGAAAGCGCGGTCAGCTTGCGGCTGAAAAACCGCGCGATCGAGCGCATTGTTGCGGAAGGCGAGGGCGTGGCCGTCACGCGCGGGGGCGCTGCGGAAATGACGATCGGTTCGTTCGTCGCCGGCCTGCGCGCCGATCCGCGCGCGCTGGGCGATGGGCAGCTGACGCTCGACGCGCAGGCGATCGCACTGGCCGCGCCTGTGCAGGGCCTCGAAGGCTTCGGGCGGGACGTGCGCGCGCTGAACGTGCGCGCCGTGATCGAGAGAGGCGCCGCATTCCTCACCGCGCCGGGCGATGGATATGCGGCGTGGCGCGCGGAAGGCGGCGCGGCGCGTGTGGAGGGCCTGCATGCGGCGTGGGGGCCGGCGGAATTCACGGCGCAGGGCCGCCTAGCGATGGATGCGCGCAACCGCCTGGCCGGCGCGCTTGATCTCGATCTGGCGAAGCCGGCGGAAACCTACGCCGCACTCGCGCAGGCGGGCGCGCCAGTCTTGCGGGGCGCGCCGGCGAAAGCGCGCCTAACAATCCGCGATGGCGCGATCGCCTTTGCCGCCGCGCCGCCCTGAAGCGGTTCAGGCGCGTGCGGCGCCGGCCAGATCATTGCGGCCCAACGCCGCCAGCGCCGTGCGGATGATCCCATCCGCATCGAGCCCGGCCTGAGCGTACATGTTTTCCGGCTTGTCCTGATCCTGGAAAATATCCGGCAAGGTGAGCGTGCGGATTTTCAGGCCGCGGTCGAGCGCGCCTTCGCGCGCCAGATACTGCAACACGAAGGCGCCGAAGCCGCCCATTGCGCCTTCCTCGATCGTGATCAGCACCTCGTGCTCGCGCGCCAGCCGGCGCACGAGGTCTTCGTCCAGCGGTTTGGCGAAGCGCGCATCCGCCACCGTCGTCGACAGGCCCATCGCGCCGAGACGGTCGGCGGCCAGCAGGCATTCGCCCAGCCGTGCGCCGAACGACAGCACCGCAACCGTATTGCCTTCGCGCAGGATGCGCCCGCGCCCGATTTCCAGCGGCTGGGGGTCGGGCGGAATGAGCACGCCCAGGCCCTGCCCGCGCGGATAGCGCACGGCGCTCGGCGCGTCGTCGATCGCGGCGCATGTCGCGGTCATGCGCGCCAGCTCCGCTTCGTCGGCCGCGGCCATCACAACGAAGCCCGGCAGCGCGCCGAGATAGCCGATATCGAACGACCCCGCGTGCGTCGCGCCATCGGCGCCGACGAGGCCCGCGCGGTCGATCGCGAAGCGCACCGGCAGCTTTTGGATCGCCACGTCATGAACGACCTGATCGTAGCCGCGCTGCAGGAATGTCGAATAGATCGCCGCGAACGGGCGCATCCCGTCCGCCGCGAGGCCGGCGGCGAACGTCACCGCGTGCTGCTCGGCGATGCCGACATCGAACATGCGGTCGGGGAATTCCTGCGCGAACAGATCGAGGCCGGTGCCCGAAGGCATCGCCGCGGTGATTGCCACGATCTTGGGATCCTTGCGCGCCAATCCGGCGAGCGTTTCGGCGAACACGGTCTGATAGTTGGGCGAACCCGCCTGCGCCTTCGCCTGTTCGCCCGTCACTACATTGAACTTGGAGACGCCGTGATACTTGTCGGCCGCGGCCTCCGCCGGCGCGTATCCCTTGCCCTTCTTGGTGACCACGTGGATCAGCACCGGGCGGTCCGTCATCTCCTTGGAGTTGCGCAGGATCGGCACGAGGTGATCGAGATTGTGCCCGTCGATCGGGCCCACGTAATAGAAGCCCAATTCCTCAAACAGCGTGCCGCCGGTGACGAGCGTGCGGGAGAATTCCTCGGCTTTCTTCGCCGCATCCTGCCAGCGCCGCGGCAGCAGCTTGGAGAGGCGCTTGCCCAGGCGGCGCATGCTCAGATACGTGCGCCCCGAAACGCGCCGCGCGAGATAGGCGCTCATCGCGCCGACGGGCGGGGCGATCGACATGTCGTTGTCGTTGAGGATGACGATGAGCCGCTTGGTGCTGGCGGCGGCGTTGTTCATCGCTTCGTACGCCATGCCCGCGCTCATCGAGCCGTCGCCGATCACCGCGATCACGTTGTTGTCGCGTCCGGCCTTGTCGCGCGAGACGGCGAAGCCGAGGGCTGCGGAAATCGAAGTAGAGGCGTGCGCGGCGCCGAACGGATCGTAGATGCTCTCGGCGCGCTTGGTGAAACCGGAGAGGCCCCCGCCCTGACGCAAGGTGTGCATCCGGTCGCGACGGCCGGTGAGGATTTTGTGCGGATAGGCTTGGTGGCCGACGTCCCAGATCAGCACGTCGTCGGGCGTGTCGAACACATAGTGCAGCGCGACGGTAAGCTCGACGACGCCCAGCCCCGCGCCCAGATGCCCGCCCGTGCCGGAGACGGCGCGGATCGTTTCGGCGCGGAGTTCTTCGGCGAACGCGGGAAGCTTGGATTGCGGCAAGCGGCGGAGATCGGCCGGCGACGCGACGCCGTCGAGCAGCGGTGTGGGGATGGTCATCTGCGTGGGGACTTCCCTCGCTTATCCGCGCCGGTCGAGCATGAAGTCGACCGTATCCATCAAAGTCTGCGCTCTTGGCCCAAACATGGCCAAGTGCCGCTTTGCCTGTGCGGCCAGAAGGCGCACCCGTTCCGTGGCGCCTTCAAGGCCGAGAAGCGTCACGTAGTTGATCTTGCCCCGCGCCGCATCCTTGCCGACCGCTTTGCCCATCGCCTCGGGCGAGGATTGCACGTCCAGGATGTCGTCCGTCATTTGGAAGGCCGCGCCCACGTCCTGGGCGAAGCGCGCCAAGGCCTGGCGCTGATCGTCCCGGGCGCAGCCGATCAAGGCGCCGGCGTCCACCGCGAAGGCGATGAGCGCGCCGGTCTTGAGGCGGTTCATGCGTGCGATCGTCGCCATGTCCTGCTCGGCGCCGGCCATGTCGATCATCTGGCCGGCGACCATGCCTGAAGGGCCCGCCGCCTTGGCCAGCGCGGCGATCAGGATGCCGCGCATCTGCGGGTCGCGATGGGCGGCCGGATCTGCCAGGACTTCGAACGCGAAGGTCAGCAGTGCGTCCCCCGCCAGCACGGCGGCGGCCTCGCCGAACTTTTTGTGCACCGTCGGCAGGCCACGGCGGAAATCGTCGTTGTCCATGCAGGGCAGATCGTCGTGCACGAGCGAATAGGCGTGCACCAGCTCCACTGCGCAGGCCGCGCGCAGCAGCGCGCCCTCTTCCGCGTCGAACAGCGCCCCAGCTTCCAAAGTAAGAAACGGGCGCAGCCGCTTGCCCGGCCCAAGCGCGGCGTAGCGCATCGCTTCCATCAGCGCAGCTTCCGGGCCTTGCGGCTGGGGCAGCAGCAGATCGAGCGCCGCGTTCACGCGGGCGCCCGCCTCGCGCAGACGTTCTTCCAAAGCGGCCATGGCCGGTGCTTATCAGAGCGCGGCGCAGGCGCAACGGCGCGCGGCGCGCGCGCCTCTGCGCGCCTTTCGCCTGGCATGCTTTTAACCTAGGCTGGATGGGCGACGGCTTGGGGAGGCGGGCATGGCCTTACGGATGTTGGCGGTGGCTCTGGCGCTGGCTTTCGCCGCGCCCGCGCCGATGGCGGCGGCGCAGGCGGCGGCGAAGCCGCAAGCGAATGAATTGGCGAGCGAAGCGTGGCTGAACGGCGCGTGGCGCTTCAACTGGCAGGGCGCGCAAGGCGCCTATGTCGGCGCGATCCGCGTGGCGCGCTCCGCGAAGGGCCTCGAGGCGAAGGTCGATGTTCTGCGCGCGAACGACGGCGCCTACGTCACGCAAACCGCGCGCGTGGAGATCATCGGCGTCGGCGTGCAGATCGACGGTTACGAGGTGACCGGCGGCAATACGCAAGGCTGGTCTCCCGATAATTTCTATCTGACGCGCTCGGGCGATCGCTTGATCGGCTATTCGGTGGACGACAGCGGCAACCGCGGCACGAAGATCGAGGTCTTCCGGTGACATGCCGCGCCGGCGCGGCGGGCCTGCTCGCCGCGCTCGCGCTTCTGTCGGCTGGGCCTGCGGCGGCCGCGTGCGCGGAGGGCGTTATCCCAGGCCCGCCGGTGTTGCAGCGGGAATCCGTCTACAACAGCATCTTCGTGCATCGCGCCGGCGATTGCGCGAGCCTCACCTTCCGCCGCCATGCCGGCGCCTATCTGGAATCGCTTTCCGATCTTTCCGATCCGCGCGCCCTGCCGCTGGCCTACACGCAGGCGATGACCGTCGCCTTCGCTTATCCCGCGGCGCTGAACGAGGTGGCCGAAATCGGCGTCGGCGCCGGCACGTTGTTCGTCTACGCAGCACTCCATCTGCCGAAGGCGCGCCTCACCGGCGTCGAACTGGACGGCGCGGTGGTGAAACTCGCGCGTGAGTATTTCGGCGCGCGCAAATACGAAACCGCGCGCGCAGCACTGGCCGAGAAGGACGGCCGGCTTTTCCTGCGGGCAACCGATCGCCGCTACGATGTGATCTTTCTCGACGCCTTCCGCGGCGGCTATATCCCCGATCACCTGACGACGCGCCAATTCTACGCACTGGCGCAAAGCCGGCTGCGGCCGGGCGGCGTGCTCGTCGCCAACCTGCATTACGGCACGAAATTCTTTGAATCCTCGATCGCCACCTTGCGCGACGTGTTCGCGCGCGTGGACCTCTACTGGGCGGGCGGCAACGTCATCGCGGTGGCCGGAGATTCCATGCCCGCGGGCGAGGAACTGGCCGCGCGCGCCGCCGCACGGCAGAACGCGTTCGCCTTCCGCTATCCCCTGAGCGATCAGCTGAAACGCGCGTTTGCCTACGCGCCGCCAGCGGATGCGCCCGTGCTGACGGATGATTTCGCGCCGGCCAATCAGCTCGAAGCGATCGCCAGCGCCAACAAGCGCCGGCCCTAGCCGCGCGCGCTCAGAACAGCCGCCCGCCGTCCGGCGCGGCGCGATCGACGTCCAGCAGCACGACCTTGCCGTTGCGGTCCGGGAAGCCGAGACACAACACTTCGCTCATGAACTTGCCGATCTGCTTGGGCGGGAAGTTCACCACCGCGGCGACACGCCGGCCCAGCAATTCGCCCAGCGCGTAATGATCGACGACCTGCGCGCTGGATTTTTTCACCCCCACGGGATCGCCGAAATCGATCCAGAGTTGGTAGGCGGCCTTCTTCGCGTCCTCGAACATCTGCGCCTTGATGATCGTGCCGAGGCGGATGTCCACCTTCAGGAAATCCTCGATCGAGATCAGCGGCGCGATCGCGCTGTGCATGCTCAACGCTCCAATTTCGCCGGCTCGAGCCGGGGCCCGTCCGGGCCGAGGACGATTTGCTCCACCTTGAGTTGGGCGTCCTTGAGCTTCGCCTCGCAATGCGCCTTAAGAGCTGCGCCGCGCTCATACATGCGAATGGAATCCTCGAGCGGCACATCCCCCCGCTCCAGCTGGGCGACGATGCGCTCAAGCTCGCCCAGGGCCTGCTCGAAGGTCAT
The DNA here is from genome assembly GCA_050246435.1 of Hyphomonadaceae bacterium. GTDB lineage: Bacteria > Pseudomonadota > Alphaproteobacteria > Caulobacterales > Aquidulcibacteraceae > JAKFWI01. The sequence goes on along the minus strand of JBFWWB010000024.1, from coordinate 14,187 downwards.
CGCCGCGATATCCGCGCCATCGGTGCTCATGGGGCGCAGGTTAGAGTCACCCGCCCATCGTGACAACAGCGGCGCGGGACTTCAGCCCGCAGCGAGCAGCGGTTGCTGCGGCGAACCCCTGCCGAGACGCTTGTCCACAACCCGATCCAGCCCCGAAACGAGGCATGCGCGCTCGATCCGGTTGCACGAGCCGATGGAGCAGAGCTTCTGCATCGCATCCGCATGGGTGGAGAGCACCTCGCAATCGAGGCCCTGCGCGGCGCCGAAGGCCGCGATGTAGCGCAGCAGCGAGCGGACCGCCGCCTCCATCATCTCGTCGCGCACTTCGCGGGCCAATTGCTTGGTCTGTTCGGCGGCGAGATGGAGCGCCTGGATGCTGCGCCGGTCCCCCGGCGCGACCATGCCGACCAGCGCCGCCAGCCGCAGCACGTTGAGGCGCATCAGTTCACGGTTGGCGTCGTGCTCCCAGGCCGGCTCCTTCGCTTCCTCGATCGGATCGCTCAGCCGGCGATAGGGTCCGTCATAGTCTTGCAGCATGCGCCGGCGCCGGCAGGGACCCACATAGGCCGCGCTGTCGATGAATTGGCGCGGGCGGATCAGCACCGCCTCCACCCGCGCGAGCAGCGACTGCGCGGTGAACGGGCGCACCAGCATCTCGTCCACGCCCGCCGCGCGCGCCGCTTCGAGAAACGCGACGCTGGCCGTGTTGGTGGTGACGATGATCGACAGCGCGCGGTCGATCTGGCCATGGCCGGCGCGGACCATACGCGTGAATTCGAGCCCTGACACGCCGCCCAGCGGCAGCCGCGAACTGGTGATGACGATACGCGGCGCATGATGCACCGTCTGCTGCAGCAATTGCTCGCCGTCCTGCGCGAAATACATCGCGCCGAAGCCTTGCGCGCGCAGGATGTCGGCCACGATGCTGCGCGTGAACGCGTTCTCGTCCGCGATGAGGACGCGCATCGCGCCCAAAGAACCCGCCATAACGCGCGCCGCCTCTCCGCCCGGGGGAAGGCGACCACCTTAGCGGATGGCCGTTGCGATCGCGTAAACCGATGCGCAGCGTCTTGGCTAACGAAGCGTGAAGATCTACACCAGCGTGCGGCCGTGCGCGTCGACTTCGTCGCCTGTCACCTTGCCGCCGAGGATCATCTCGTTGTGCGCCTTGCCTGACGGGATCATCGGGAAGCAATTCTCCTCCCGCGTGACGCGGCAATCGAACAGCACCGGGCGCTTCACCGCGATCATTTCGGCGATCGCATCGTCCAGCTCGTCCGGCCGCTCGGCGCGGATGCCGACGCAGCCATACGCCTCCGCCAGCTTGACGAAATCGGGCAGCGCTTCGGTGTAGGTGTGCGAATAGCGCTGGCCGTGCAGCAACTCCTGCCATTGGCGCACCATCCCCATCCATTGGTTGTTCAGGATGAAGATCTTGATCGGTAGGTCGTGCTGCACCGCGGTGCTCATTTCCTGCATCGTCATCAGCACGCTGGCCTCGCCCGCGATGTCGATGACCAGCGCATCGGGGTGCGCCATCTGCACGCCGACGGCGGCAGGCAGGCCGTAGCCCATCGTGCCCAGCCCGCCCGAGGTCATCCAGCGGTTCGGCTCCTCGAACTTGTAGAGCTGGGCCGCCCACATCTGATGCTGGCCGACCTCGGTGGTGATGTAGACGTCGCGCCCGCGGGTGGCGGCGTAGAGCCGCTCGATCGCCTGCTGCGGCTTGATGACGTGCGCATCCGGCGCGTAGCCGAACGAATTGCGCGCCCGCCAGGCGGCGATCTGATCCCACCACGGCTTCAGCGCGCTCTTGTCCGGCTTGCGCGCCAGCTTGCGCCACGCCGCGAGAAGCGCTTCCAGCGCAGCCCCCGCATCACCGACGACCGCCAGATCGACGCGCACATTCTTGTTGATCGAGCTGGGATCGATATCGACGTGGATCTTCCGCGATTCCGGGCTGAACGCGTCCAGCCGGCCGGTGACGCGGTCGTCGAAGCGCGCGCCGATATTGATCATCAGATCGCAGTCATGCATCGCGTTGTTCGCTTCGAACGAACCGTGCATGCCCAGCATGTTGAGCCATTGCGGATCGGAAGCGGGATACGCCCCCAGCCCCATCAGCGTCGACGTAATGGGAAAACCCGTTTCGCGCACCAGCGCGCGCAGCGCCTCGGAAGCGCGGGGCCCGGCGTTGATGACGCCGCCGCCGGTATAGAAGATCGGCCGGCGCGCCGCCGCCATCATCTGCGCCGCTTCCGCGATGGCGCGCGAATCCGGCGCCGTGCGCGGGCGGTAGCGTTGCGTCGCCGCCTGCGTCGGCCCGCGATAGAGGCCGGTGGCGAATTGCACGTCCTTCGGCACGTCGACGACGACCGGGCCGGGCCGGCCCTGGGTGGCGACGTGGAACGCTTCGTGCAGCACGGCCGCCAGATCATCGACCGAGCGGACAAGCCAGTTGTGCTTGGTGCAGGCCCGCGTGATGCCGACGGTGTCGCATTCCTGGAACGCGTCCGAGCCGATCAGCGGCGTGGGCACCTGGCCGGTGATGACGACCAGCGGAATGGAATCGAGCAGCGCGTCGGCCAGCGGGGTGACGACGTTCGTGGCCCCGGGGCCGGAGGTGACGAGCACGACGCCAGGGCGCCCCGTGGAGCGGGCGTAGCCTTCCGCGGCGTGGCCGGCCCCCTGCTCGTGGCGGACGAGGATATGGCGCACCGCATTTTGATTATAGAGCGCGTCGTAGATCGGCAGCACCGCGCCGCCGGGATAGCCGAAGATCGTATCCACCCCGTGGTCGGCCAGCGCGCGCACGATCATTTCGGCGCCGGTCATCGTCACCGTTTCGGCTTCATCCGCCGCCGTCTGCTGGGCCGATCCGTCCATTGCCTTGCTCCGCAACTCCACTTGGCGCCGCCTGCGCGCGAAAAGAAGGCGGCCAGAAAAGAAAAAGGGGCCGCAAGGCCCCTTATCGCGCGCTCTCGTGCTCCGCCTAACTCAGGCTGAGCCCTGGCGCGCTTTGTTTACAAGAATGATTGCTTCGGACCGCATGGGCGTTCCGCTCCCTCAACGCTGGCAAGACTAAATTGTGGCGAAGGCCGGGTCAACGCCCCTGATGAGCGCGAAGACATCTTCCAGGCGATTTTGCAGTGCGGCGGATTCGATGCGCGGCCAGCGCCGCATTTGGCCGGCGATCCAGGTGTATTGCCGCTTCGCGTAGCGGCGGGTGTCGCGTTCGCTGCGTTCGCGGGCTCGCTCCAGGCTGATTTCACCACGCAGATGCGCCATCAGGGGCCCCACGCCGATCGCCTTCATCGCCGAGGCGGCGGGATCGAGCCCGCGGGCCATCAGCGCGCGGGCCTCCTCCAGTGCGCCGTCCTGCACCATCGCCGCGAACCGCGCCGTGATCGCGGCGTACACCGCGCTTCGCTCCGGGCGCAGCGCCGCGCCGATCCAGCTTTCGGCCGCCAGCGCCGGGCGGGTGCGCTCACGCATTGCGAGGATGGAGGCCCCGGTCGTCTCCCAGACCTCCAGCGCGCGCAGAATGCGCGCCCCGTCGCGCGGGCTCAGCGCGCTGGCCGCGGCGGGATCGACCTGCGCCAGCGCGGCGTAGAGGCTCTGCGGCCCGTCCGCAGCCAGCCTGGCGGCCAGCCGGGCGCGCACCTCCGGCGCTTCCGGCGCATCGGCGAGCCCCTCGGTCAGCGCCTTGAAATACAGCCCCGTGCCGCCGACCACGATCGGCGTGCGCCCGCGGGCCTGGATGTCCTCGATGCAGGGCGCGGCCTCCGCCAGCCAGCGGGCGACGGAATAACGCGACGCCGGATCGACATGGCCGAACAGATGGTGGGGCGCGCGGGCCTCGTCTTCCGGCGTCGGCCGCGCCGTCAGTACGCGGAGATCGCGGTATACCTGCATCGCATCGGCGTTGACGATCTCGCCCCCGGCGCGCTCGGCGAGCGCGAGCGCGAGCGCGGTCTTGCCGCTGGCGGTGGGGCCCATGAGCAGAATCGCACGCCGCGTCATGCGCCTAGAAGGGCACGGGCGGCGCCCGCCGCACAATCCCCGCGCGCGAGGGGCCTTGCCAGCACACACGCCGCGCCCCCTCCTGAGGGGATGCTGCCGCCGGTATTCCAAACCCTCGGGCTTGCGCTGGCGATCGGCTTCCTCGTCGGCGTCGAGCGCGGCTGGAAACAGCGCGCCGAAGGCGAAGGCCAGCGCGCGGCGGGCCTGCGCACCTACACCCTGATCGGCCTCCTGGGCGGCGTGGCCGGGCAGATCGCGCTGCATTACGGGGCGCTGGCGTTCGCCGCGATCGCACTGGCGTTCGGCGCGGCCTTCGGCGCCTTCAAATTTCTGGAGCACCGCGCGGAGAACGATTTCTCCGTCACCGGCCTTATCGCCGGGCTGCTGGTGTTCGCCCTCGGCGGCTATGTGCAAGCGGGAGACGCCCAGGCCGGGGCCGCCGTCGGCGTGATCGTGGCCGCCATCCTCGCCTTCAAGGCGCCGCTGCACGATTGGCTGCGCGCGGTGACCTGGCCGGAGCTGCGCTCAGCCTTGCTGATCTTGGCGATGACGCTGGTGGTGCTGCCGCTGCTGCCGGACCGCCCGCTCGATCCGTACGGCGCATTCAAGCCGCGTGAATTATGGCTGCTGACCATCTTCGTGGCGGCGGCCTCGTTCGCGGGCTACGCGGCGCTGCGCGCGTTCGGAGAAACCAAAGGGCTCTATGTCGGCGCGGCCGCGGGGGCGATGGTGTCGTCCACCATCGTCACCCTGGATCTCGCCCGCCGCGTGCGCGACGGCGGCGCCCATGCAGCGCCCGCGGCCGCCGCCGCGACCCTGGCCAGCGCCGTGATGCTCGCGCGCATCGCCGGCTTGAGCGCGGCGTTCGCAGCGCCAACCTTTCCCGCGCTATGGCCGGCCCTCGCCGCCGCGATCGCTGCAACCGCAGCCGTGTTCGCAGCGCTGCTGCTGCTGGCGGACCGCAGCCGCCAGGCGATCGGCGCGCTCAAGGGTTTGAGCAGCCCGCTCGACATCGCAGCCGTGGCGCGCTTCGCGCTGATCCTCTGTGTGCTGACAGTCGCGGCGCGCGCCATCGCGCATTTCTACGGCGGCGGCGGGACGCTGGCGTTCGCGGCGACCGCGGGGCTGGTGGATGTCGACGCGGTGACCCTTGCGGTCGGCGGGTTGGTGAAAAGCGGGACCGCGCCGCTAAGAATCGCGGCGGAGGCGATCCTGCTGGCCGCCCTCATGGACACCTTGAGCAAGACCGCCATCGCTTTCGTCGCCGGCGGCGCGAAGTTCGGCACGTTCTATGGCGTGGGCTCGGCGGCTTTGATCGCGGCCGGCGCAGGCGCCTTCGCGCTGACTGGCGGGTTTACCTAGTCTCCCGGCCCGATCGCGAACACGTCGAGCACGCTGCGCGCCGTCTGCGCCACCGAAAGCGCGCTGCGGTTGTCGCGGAACACATGCGCCAGCGGCCACACCTGCCCGCGGATGCGCAGCGCGGGGCGGAAGCAATAGGCGTAAGCGGGATCGGAATGGAACGGGTCGGCCGCGCGCGGCCCGCGCTGCAGCAGCACCTCCTCCACCTCGTAGAACCAGGCGCGCCGGCGCTCGACCCGCAGCAGCACCCAGCGCTCCTGATCGATCGCACCGTTGACGCGGTCGAACACGGTGCGCGTCTTGCCGAGCAGCATCGCGCCATAGATCGCCAGCGCGCCGCCGCCGAGCACGGCCAGCGCGCCCACCAACCAGCGCAACGGCGGCCAGCCGACCGGCAGCAGCGCCGCGCCGATGCCGGCGCACAGGCACACCACCCCCCAGCCGGTGCCCGTATCCTCCACCACGAAGCGCACGGGCGTCAGTTCAAGAACGCGCATCCGCCACATATAGCGCACGCGCGAGCGCTTGCGCGGCAGGGGCGATGCCCCTTACCTCTGCCCCGCTTTGGCCTGGGCCCTCACCTTCGTCGCCGCCGATCCGCCCTCCTACCGGGAGGCGCTGCTGATGCTGGGCCGCGTGGCGTTCGCGCGGAAGCTGCCGCCCCCGGCGGTGCTTTCGGGCTGGGAATCCGCGGAATGGATCTACGAAACCGTCGATGACGAATTGCCCGCGGCAGCGCGCGACGCGGTGGCCGGCCTGGCGGTGGATTGGGCGCTGCTGCCGGTGGAGAACCGCCGCAAGCGGCTGCTGATCGCCGACATGGACTCCACCATCATCGGCTGCGAATGCCTGGACGAGCTTGCGGATTTCGCCGGCCTGAAGCCCCAGATCGCCGCCATCACCGAGCGCGCGATGCGCGGTGAGCTTGATTTCGCCGCCGCCCTGACCGAGCGCGTGGCGATGCTGAAGGGCCTGCCGCTCGCCGCCCTGCAGCGCTGCTTTGATGAGCGCGTGCGGCTCAATCCCGGCGCGGAAACCCTGGTGCGCACGATGGCCGCGCACGGCGCGCGCTGCGTGCTGGTTTCCGGCGGCTTCGAATTCTTCACCAGCCGGGTGGCCGGCCTCGCCGGCTTCCACGCGAACCGCGCCAACGCGTTGCTGGATGATGGCGCAGCGCTCACCGGCGCGGTGCGCCAGCCGATCCTCGGGCGGGAAGCCAAGCTCGCGGCGCTGCAGGAAGAAGCCGCCGCCGCGGGCCTTGCGCCGGCGAATGCGCTCGCCATCGGCGACGGCGCGAACGATCTCGACATGATCCGCGCCGCCGGCCTCGGCGTCGCTTACCGCGCCAAGCCGATCGTGGCGGCCGAGGCGGACGCGCAGATCAATCACATGTCCCTGCGCGCGGCGCTGTTCTTCCAAGGTTACCGCGCCGCGGAATTCGCCGCGTGAACGCGCCGCCGCGCCGCATCGAAGCCGTGATCTTCGATATGGACGGCCTGCTGTGCGACACGGAGGCGATCTACCGCGACGCCTTCATGGAATGCGCGCGCGATTTCGGGCGCGATATGCCGCTCGCGGTTTTCCTCAGCATGATCGGAACGACCGACACGGCGTCTCGCGCAATTGTACTACGCCATTTCGGGCCGGACTTCGACGTCGACGCCTACTGGGCCGCTGTGCGCGCCCACGCCAGCGCCCACCTCGCGCAGGGCGCGCCGCTGAAGGCGGGCGCCCGCGAAATTCTCGACGATCTCGACGCGCTCGCCCTGCCGCGCGCGATCTGCACCTCCTCCGCCCACGCGGAGGTGCGCATGCATCTGGGGCCGAGCGGAATCCTGGCGCGCTTCGCCGCCGTGATCGCGCGCGGCGACTACGCCCACGGCAAGCCGGCGCCCGATCCGTATCTCGCGGCCGCCGCGGCCTTGGGCGTCGCGCCCGAAGCGTGCCTGGCGCTGGAGGATTCGCATAACGGCGTCCGTTCGGCGCACGCCGCCGGCATGATGACGGTGATGGTTCCCGATTTGCTGGACGCGACGGGCGAGATCCGCGCTTGCTGCGCGCATGTGATGGAAAGCCTGCATGGCGTGCGCGCGCTGTTGCGCGGCTGATGCCGCACGTTATCCGACCCCGCGCCGAGCGCCCGATACTGCGCAGCGATGCCGCGCGACGCTTTCGATCTGGAGGATGCCTGGGCCGGGCTGGCCGAGATGATCGGCTGGGTCGTGTCGGCGTTCGGCGCGCCGGGCGAGATCGCCCAGCGGCTCGGTTTTCTACGGCGCGACCGCAGCCATTTCCTCGCCTGGCTTGCGCCGCTCGAATCTTTGGCTCGCCGGCTGCTGTTCATCGAGGCCGTGGCTCTTCCGGCCTCGAACGCGCCGGCGGCTTTCATCGCGAAGGGGCGCATCCTGAACGCCTTCCGTGACTCAGCGCCCGCCGATCCGCCGGCGGAGGCGCACGCCTGGCGCGTGGCCTTTCGCGTTGCGCTGCTGGGCCGGTCGCCGGAAGCGCCGCCTTCCAGCCGGCCAAACTGGGTCAGCCGGCAAAGCCGCGCCTCGCTGCTGAACGCGCTCCCCCTCGCGCGCCGGCTGGAGGCGCTCCTGCGCCTGGCGCAGGGCCGCGCCAGCGCCGTGGCCCGTCTCGCGCGGCGCCTGCATGCGGTCCCCGCGCGCGCGGCGCGCGTCTTGACGCCCTGGCGCGGGCGCCCGCGCATCGCCGGCGAAGCGCTGGACGCGGCGCAGGCCGAAGTTCGCCGCCTCAGCGCGGCGTCGGCCGATACGTCGTGAGCTGGCTCGTCCGTACACGGATTACGCGCCGCGCCGGGGGGGCGCGTGCGCCCGCGCGCGCTCAGCCCTTGCGCGGCTTCACGCTCCGGAACGTCATGTCGCCGCCGCGATTGATGTAGAGCAGCACGGCGCGGCCCTTGTTGCGCTCCGCGCGCATCGCCAGCGCCTGCGCCTCGCCGATCGTCTCCACCGGCTCGAACGCCATTTCCACCACCACGTCGCCAGGCTGCACCTTGTTCGCGGCGTCGGCGCCGGCGTCGACGGAGGTGACGACGAGGCCGCGCACGTCGGGGTCGATCTGGAAGCGCCGACGCATGTCGCTCGTCAACTCCGCCAGCATCATGCCCATCACGCGCCCGCTGCGCGAAGCCGAGGGCGGCTCGTTCGGTTCGCCCGGCGCGCCGGGCGCGGTTTGCGGGCGGGCCGCGGCGACCGCTGGATGCTCGTCGAGGCGCGCGACGGCCACGTTCGCGGCCACGCGCTTGCCGTCGCGGAGGTATTCCACGCGCACACTTTTGCCGATCGGGGTGTCGGCGACGTATCGTGTCAGCAGTCGCCCGTCGGCGATGGGTTTGCCGTCATAAGAAACGATGATGTCGCCCGGACGCAGGCCGGCGCGCGCCGCGGGGCTCGCCTCCGTCACGCCGGAAACGACCGCGCCGGTGGCGCGCTGCAGCCCGTTGCGCTGGGCGATCTCGGGCGTAACCGAGCCGATCCGCACGCCAAGCCAGCCGCGTCGGGTTTCGCCGAATTGCACGATCTGGTTCACCACGCTCGAGGCGAGATCGGCCGGCACCGCAAAGCCGACGCCGACGCTGCCCCCGGTCGGCGAAACGATGGCGGTGTTCACGCCGATCACCTCGCCCGCCATGTTGAACAGCGGGCCGCCGGAATTGCCGCGATTGATCGCGGCGTCCGTCTGCAGGAAATCGTCGTAGCGCCCGGCGTCGATATTGCGGTTGCGCGCCGAGATGATGCCCGCCGAAACCGAGCCGCCGAGGCCGAACGGGTTGCCGATCGCCAGCACCCAATCGCCCACGCGCGTGTGCGCGGCGTCGCCGAAGCGCACGAACGGCAGCGGCCGCGGCGCCTTGATGCGCAACACCGCCAGGTCCGTCGCCGTATCGCGCCCGACAAGGCTGGCCTTCAGCCGCTCGCCGTTTTGCAGGATCACCTCGATCTGATCGGCGTCCTCGATGACGTGGTTGTTGGTGACGACGACGCCGTCGGCGGAGATGATGAAGCCGGAGCCGAGCGAATTGACTTGCGCCCCGCCCTCGTCGCCGAACAGGTCGTTGAAGCGCTCCAGCGGCGAACCGCGTGGGAAGCTCGGCGCCTCGCCCACGCCGCGGATGCGCTGCGTGGTGGCGATGTTGACGACGGCGGGCATCAGGCTTTCGGCCAGGTCGCCGAAGCCGTCCGGCGGCGGACGGGCGCCGGCCGGGGCCGCCGCCGCCCAAGCGCACGCGATCAGCGCCGCAAGCTGAACGGCGAACAAACTGATGGCGCGCCGCGCCGCATTCTTGCCAGTCATCCAGACGCCCATGCCGCGCCAATCCTGAGCGGCGCCGCGGTTCAACGCAACAACCTTGCCGAAACTCATGGCGAAATTGGGCAGTTCACGCAGCGCCATGCAGCGCCGAAGCGGTCTGGGGCGTCGCGCAAAGACTTGGGGCGGCGCAAGGCCTGCGCCGCCCCAGACTTCCTATTGGGACATCTGGAAGACGATGGGCACCGAGATGGTGCCGCCTTCCGTCGGCTGTCCGTTCTCCAGCTTCGGGCTCATTTGGAAGAAGCGCGAGATTTCCAGCGCCGCCTTCCCGAAGCCCCAGCCTTCCGGCGACTCATTGGCCACCGCGCAGGCGATGCGCCCATTCGCCTGCACCGTGCAGTTCAGCACCACGCGCCCGCCCTTGGCGCGGTCACGCGCGCGGTCGGGGTAGTAGCGGTCGAACTCGCCGGCGCCGGGCCGCTTCACCCACGTCGGATTGGTGATGACCGGCACCGAAGGCGCGGTCGGCACTTCGACTTGCACCGGCACGTCGACGACCGGCTCCACCACGCGCGCAGCCGGCGGCGGCGGCGGCGGGGGCTTGTCCGGGGGCGGCGGCGGCGGCGGTGGCGGCGGCGGAGGCTTCTTCGTCACGACGGTGACGGCCTTCGCCATATCCATCAACTCGGTGATGCCGGTGATCTTATGCGTCATCGTCAAATAGACGAGGGTCGTGCAGATCACGCCCGAGATCGCCAGCATGGCTAGACGAAACTTGACCATGACTCTCCCTCAGCCCTCAGGCTCGGCCGCTTTGACAAGAAGGCTGACCTTCTTGAAACCGGCTGCGTCTACGTCGTTGATGAGTTGGATCACGTTGCTGTAGGGCGTTTCCTGGGTCGCGTCGACGAACACCTTCGCTTCCTGGAACAGCTTCGCGATGTTCGACCGGTAGCTCGGATTGTTCGCCAGCGTGATGCGCAGCAACTCATCCGCCAGCGCCTCGCGATGGATCTCCTGATCCCCGACCCACACCGAAAGCACCCCGCCCTGGTCCTGCAACGTGAGCACGGTCGGCTTATCCGTCGGCTGCACGTAGTTGGGCCTGCCGGGCGGCGGGAGGTCCACTTTGATGTCCACGGTCGGCAGCGGCGCCGCGACCATGAAGATGATCAACATCACGAGCATGATGTCGATGAAGGGGATGACGTTCGGCTCTGAATTGGGCTGTAACCCTCCGCCGCCGCCCCCTGAAACTTTGCCGGCCATGCTCGAACCCCGTTATCTGTGCTTGTCGTTCGCGACGAGCGCGATCTTGGTCAGCATCGAATCCTGCAGCCGGTTCATCACTAACACCACGTTCCGGTATTTCGTGTCGCCGGACGCGCGGAGATAGATGCGCTGCTCCTGGAGGAACTCGTCGTTTCTGGACTCGTCGGGATTGTTCGCGCGGAGGGCTTCCATCGTCTTCGGGCCGATCTGGCCGAAGGTGACTTCCTCCTCCATCACGAACACCGCAGGGCATGATTGGGGCTGCTTGCCCTTGATGCTCTGCAGGCAATCCTGACCGTCCAGGAGCGTGATCCAAACGGGCTTATTGGACCGTTTGGACGCCACGACCTTGCTGTCCGGCATCGCCGCCTTGATGTCGACCGCCGCGATCGGCGCCGTCACCATGAAGATGATCAGCATCACGAGCATCACGTCGATGAACGGGATGACGTTCGGGTCGGCGTTGATGTCCGGCCGCCCTCGTTTGCGGCCGACACCGGTGTCGAGTTTTGCGCCCATTGGCGTCTATCCTCCCAAGGATTCCGCGGTTCAGGCGCCGCGGCGATCCATGTCGCGCGAGACCAGAGCGATGAATTCCGAGGCGAAGTCCTCGTATTTGCCGCCGGTCTTGGAGATCTGCTTGGCCGAGAAGTTATAGACGAGCACCGCCGGGATGGCCGCGATCAGGCCGGTGGCGGTGGCGAGCAGGGCGCCGGCGATGCCGGGGGCGACCGCCACCAGCGACGTCGATTGCGTGGCCACGATCCCGATGAAGGAGTTCATGATCCCCCAGACCGTGCCGAACAGACCGATAAAGGGCGCGTTCGAGCCGATCGAGGCCAGGAAGGTCATGGAAGCGCCGAGGCTTTCGAGGCTCTCGTTCTGCTTGATCTGCATCGCGGACTGGACGCGCTGCATCGTGTGATCGCGCGCATCGCGCATCGTGTAGAGACCCAGATCCTGGGTCTTGCGGACTTCCGACATGCCCGCGTCGAACATCGTCTTGATGCCGGAATTCGGCAGCTTGCGGACGATGGCTTCCGCTTCCTCGACCGAGTTGGCCTTCCGGAACGCGGACAGGAAATTCTTAATCTGCGCGTTGTTCGCGCGCATGACCCAGACTTTTTCGAAGAGCAGCGCGAGCGTGTACACCGCGCAGAGCGCGAGGATGACCATCACGCCCTTTTCGACGCCTTCCAGCTTGTCCCACAGATCGAGCAGCGTGAGGCTTCCGCCTTGGCCGGCTGCCGTCTTGGCGCTTTCCTCGGCGGCGCGGCGCGCGGCCTCGAGGCTGGCTTCGTCAAGCGCCGGCGGGGCGGGCGCTGCAGAGTCCACCGCGGGCGCGGCCGAAGACGCCGCCTGCGCGTAGAGACTCAAGATCATCGTGTTCAAAGCATTCATGGATACGCCCTTTGTGCCCTATCGCCTGCTTGCGGCCTTGGATTGACTGCCTAACGTTTGCGGCGAACGTAAGTCCGACCGATGACGTTTCGCGACACCTGTACGGGCGGATGGACAAGCGATCGCCGTCCCAGGCGTCCTGCTCATCCTCCCGCCCGACTGGCGGAGCTGCCGTGTCTTCGACGGTCTCTCTCCGGCGCGGCACGCCTTGGGCGCCTAAAATTTCGGAAATGATGCTCTTGTCAATGGTGGTATCGCCATAAGAGAGACCAATCGACTTTTAGGACCCGGCGGCGCGGCCACTTCGCCGCAGCCGGCTGCGCGGATGACCCGCGCGGCGCCGTACGCTACAAACTTTGCCGCACCGCAACATTCGCGCACGCGCGAACCCAGGGAGAAAACCGATGGCCGCGCGCGAGAGCCGCCCTCCGTCTTCACGTGAATTCGCCGCATCGCCGCCGCCACGCCAGATGAGACGGAAAACTACGCCGTCTCTAGGGAATAATCGCAATTTCCGGGCCACTCCGGCGGCCGCGCACTCGCGCTGCGTCCGTACACGGAGCACCGCCGCCGGCATGGAGCGCGCGCGATGAGCCCGCCCCCGCCCGCTGCCAAGAAGATCGAACGCGAGATCGTGCAGCTCGGGCGGGCCCGAAGCGACAACTACGCCTGGATGAAAGATGAGAATTGGCAGGCGGTGCTGCGCGATCCGTCGCAGCTGCGCAGCGACATTCGCGCGCATCTCGAGGCCGAAAACGCCTACTCGGCCGCCGTTATGGCCGAAACGGCGGGGCTTCAGGCCGTGCTGGCGGCGGAAATGCGCGCTCGCATCAAAGAGGACGACTCTACCGTTCCCGAGCCAGACGGCCCCTGGGAATACTTTATTCGCTACGAAACGGGGGCGCAGCATCCCCAGCACGTGCGCGCGCGGCGCGGCGGCGGCGAAGAACGCGTTCTGATCGACGGCGATGCGCTGGCGAAAGCCGCCGGCGGCGGCTTCTTCAAGATCGGCCGGGCCAGCCATTCGCCCGATCACACGCTCTACGCCTACGCCGTCGACGCCCAGGGATCGGAAGTCTGGCGCATCCATGTGCGCGATCTCGCCGCCGGCGAAGATCTCCCCTATCCGATCGAGGAATGCGCCGGCGATTTCTGTTTTTCGCCTTGCGCCAGTTACATTTTCTGGATCTGGCGTGATCAAAACGGGCGTCCCCGCAAGGTATTTCGCCGGCCCGCGCGGGGCGGCGCCGACACACTCGTCTATGAAGAGGCGGACGAGGGCTTCTTTCTCCATTTGGCGGTGAGTGAGAGCCGCGCCTTCATCCTGATCGGCTGCGGCGATCACGAAACGAGCGAGACGCGACTCATCCCGGCCGGGCGGCCGGAGGCCGAGCCCGTCGTTTTTCATCCCCGTGAAACGGCGCTGATCTATCGCCCGACGCATTGGGACGGCGGCTGGCGCATCCTCACTAATGCCGATGGCGCGGTCGATTTCAAAATCGTGAGCGCGCCGGAGGACGCCACGGGCCGCGCGCATTGGCGCGATCTGATCCCGCACGCGCCAGGCCGATATATCGAAGAATTGTTCGCCTGCCGCGATCATCTCGTCCGGCTCGAGCGCGTCGAAGCGTTGCCGCGCATCGTCGTGCGCGCGCGGACGGACGGCGCGGAGCACGTCATCGCGGAGCCGGAAGAAGCCTATGCGTTGGCGCTATCGCCAGGACTGGAATTCGACACATCGGTGTTGCGGTACCGCTACAATTCGCCGACCACGCCGCCGCGCACCTATGATTACGACAAGGGCGCGCGCGTGCGCGCGCGCCCCAAGACGCAGTAGATTCCAACCGGCCACGA
>JBFWWB010000023.1:0-25694 GCA_050246435.1 Hyphomonadaceae bacterium | reverse complement strand
CCCCGCCAGAAGGCCGCCAAAGCCGCCCACGATCCAGCGCAAGGTCAGCGCGCCCATGATCTCGGCGCGCACCCAACCGGTGTCGGCCTGCATCGGCCCGATGAAAACCTGGAGGCTCCAGAACGCCATTCCGTTGCTGACGAACGTGGTCATGAACGCCGCCGCCACGATCGTCCAACCGTAGTAAAACGGCAGGCCAAATGGCTGTCTCACGGCCTTGCTTGTCATCCGCAACGGTCCCCGGCGCTTGCGGCATCACTGGCCCTTGGCGCTTGACCGCACTCCTATGCCGGCTCTACGACAAAAATGGACGTAAGCTGGCCATGCGACACCTAAAGGCTCAGACCCTTCTCAAGCTTGCACGGCACCTCGCTTCGAGCGCCGAGGGATTGACGCTCGATCAGATGGCGGAGACCGCGGAAGTGGGGCGTCGCTCGGCGGAGCGGATGCGGGACGCCCTACAGATTTTGTTCCCGTACATGGAGGAGGTGATTGAAGGGCAGGTGAAGCGGTTTCGCATTTCGGGAGGGCTGGACGCATTTTTGCAGACCCCGACAGCCGAAGAATTGCTCACGCTCGTTAAGACGGCGAAGGGTCTTCGAGATACCGGCAACGTCGTTAGGGCAAGCGAACTTGAGTCACTGTTCATCAAGATCCAGGCTTCGATGCGAGGATCAGCCCTTCGTCGAGTGGCGCCGGACCTCGAAGCACTGATCAATGCCGAATTCGTAGCAGTCCAGGCCGGTCCGCACTCCATGGAAGATGAGGAGGTGCTCGGAACGCTGAGAGAGGCGATCAAGGCGATCAAAGGGGTGCGCTTCACATACGCAGGCGGTCGAACGCCAGGCGCTGTGCGCAAAGTCGCGCCCTATGGTTTGATTTTCGGGCGATCCAACTACCTGGTTGGCGCTGAGCTGGGCGATTTGACGCCCAGGACCTGGCGGTTGGATCGCATTTCAAAAATTGTCGTCATCAACGTCGCCGCGCCGCCGCCGCGTGACTTCAGTTTGGCGGAATTCGCAACCCGTTCCTTTGGCATGTATCATAGTGATCCCGCCGATGTTGTCTTGCGCATAAAGGATGGGCGAACGACATGGCGCTTCCATCCAAAGCAAGTTGCGAAGCTTCAATCCGACGGATCGAGCATTGTCACCTTTGCGGCAGGCGGGATGCACGAACTTGCGTCCCATCTCTGCGGATGGGGTGACAAGATCGAAATCCTAGAGCCGCCGCACCTTCGTGATCTCGTTGTTCAGGCTTTGGAGGCTGCCTTGGCGGCGCACCGGTCTTCGCCTTCAGCCGCTCCTAAGCCCAAGCGCCGCACTAGCGGTCGGGTCGAAAAAAGAGCGCCATCTTAAGGCTCTTACCGACGCGCTGCGCCCGGTCTTGGAGTTCTTCCGCCACAGCAGGCGCCAGGAGCTCGTCGGTTGTGAGACGCCACAGATCAAGCCACCGATCGAAGTGCTCCGGTTGAATCAGGTCCCGATGCAACAAGTGCTTTGCCATCGGATTGCCTCGGTAACGCTGTGTCGAGAGCATGATAGACGACCAAAAGTCGACAATCTTCGTGAGATGAACCGGCCAATCCGTGATTGCCTGATTGAAGATTGGTCCGAGCTCTTTGTCCGCGCGGACACGCTCGTAAAACAGCGCCACAAGTCCGCGCAGATCCTCCTCCGTTACTGGTGCTGCGTCGCTCATGTGACGGATGTAGCTCTCCGCCACCGGTGCGCAAGGCCTTGGGCGGGCGACCGAATGTCGCCAAAATCGGACCTCGCGTCTAATCAGATTTGCGATTGCTCAATGTCCGCAGTTCCGCCAGAAGCGTCGACCCTGCTTGGCGGAAAGAAAATGCCGGTTCGCGCCCCATCGCCCATAGTCGTTGCTCTGGCCTGTTTCGCGCTCGCCTGCGCGATGGACGCCGTGATCAAGCACGTGGCGGTCAAATACTCGCCGCTGATGATCATGTTCGTGCGGTTTGCGATCGGCGCCGTTGTTGCTGCGGTCATTTACAAGGCCGCGCGCGCCAAACCGGTGCAACGCTCGGGAGTAAAGTTTCATCTTCTACGCGGCGTCGCCATCGTGGCTTCGGCTACCACGTTTGCGTACGCCTTGACGCTGCTTCCCTTCGTCGAGGCGATCACGCTCGGCTTTGCAGCCCCTCTGATGCTGCCCTTCATGGCGCGGCTGTTGTTGAAAGAGAAGCTAAGTGGCGTCAGCGTAGCCGGAGCGGTGCTAGGGTTCGTCGGCGTCGCGGTCGCCACCTATGTGCCGGGTGCGGGTGGAGAGATCGCGGAACATCGCGTCCTCGGCGTCGCCCTGATGATGGCGGCTGCTCTAACCTATGCGCTTCAATTGATCTTGTTGCGGCTCCGCTCGACTGCAGACGGCGCTATAACAATCGGGCTGATAGATAACCTGCTGCCGGCTTTGATGCTTGCCGGTCCCGCACTAGCCCTGGCGCCGTTGCCGAAGGCTGAGGACCTGCACTGGTTCGTATTGATTGGCGCCGTAGGCGCGGTGTTTTGGGTTGGCCTAACCTGGGCGTACGGGCGCGCCGACGCGCAGACCTTGGCTCCGCTCGAGTACACGACGCTTCTCTGGAGCTCTCTCTGGGGATGGCTTGTCTTCCACGAGCCGCTCCGCGCGCAGGTCTATGCTGGCGCCGTTTTGATTATCGGGGCGTGTGCGCTTGTGGCTTGGGATCAGCAACGCCGAGGGCTGCCCAGCGCGATCGTGGACCCTGATGGCCCACTGCCGTAGCGCAATTATATCCCACCGCGGCGCGCGGATTCCGACCTAGCCAAGCCAAGCTAGACTCGTCGTCTTCCCTACGACACTGTTGATTGAGCGGCTCGCGGTCACCGCAGGCGGCCCTGATGACACCGTTAGATGCGGACCTCTGTCCGAGCAAACCGACTTCGGCCACGCTAATACTAGTTGACCAAACGAGCACATTTACAGCCGCTCAGATACAGACAGTACGACAAGTAATTCTCGCCGCGAGAACAGAGACGCCAGCAGGTGGGAGGTTGTCTCTTCTCTACCTGGTTGCGGATGCACCCTATGAACCCTCCCTCATATTTGCAAAATGCAATCCTGGCTCAGGAAGGGACGCGAATATTTGGCTGACGGATCCCGCGAAGGTGCAGCGACAATGGGAGGCGCAGTTTCAAGCGCCACTCGATGAAGCGTTGAGATTGTTGGAGAAGCCAACGAGTTCGCCGACTTCACCTATAATGGAGAATATACGAAGTGTGGGGTGGCGCAGTGACTTCAGAAAGCCGCAGCCGCGGCGCAAGCTAGTTATCATCTCCGATATGGTTCAAAACTCGCCGATGCTTTCAATGTATGCTCGTGATGAGCTGGCGAGCGACAAGCTGACGCGAGACGAGGCCGCGAGGACCTTTCCAGACCTAACAGACGTACTCGTCAATGTACGAATTCTGCGAAGCTCCGATACCATCGCATATCAAGGCGAAGACTTTGAGCGGTCGTGGCGGAAGTATTTTGAAAGTGCCGGCGCGACCTTAGAGTGGGAGCGCTAAGCAAGACATGCGACGTCTCGGGAAGAGGCAATGACGAGGCTGAGATTCTTGGTGTGGCTTATCCCGATCGCTATGCTGGCTGTAGCGCTTGGCTCGATGCCATGGGGATATTACACCCTATTGCGCCTTATAGTCTGCACCTCTTGCCTTTACTTGGCTTATCGCTCCTACAAGAATGAACACGCACCGTGGATCTGGATCATGGGTGCCACCGCGGTTCTCTACAATCCGCTGTTTCCTTTTGGGTTGGGCCGCGTTGTTTGGGCGCCCGTCAATCTGCTCACTATTGCCATGCTTGGTGCGCATTGGTGGATGTGCGGACGAACACCTGCAACGCCCTGGTCGAAAGAAACTCGCAAAATAAACTGACGCGTTGATGTCGCCTCAGTCAGTGTTTTCGATGCGGTGGGCCGGAGTGATCGATGAGCGGGGAGACTGCACGCACAAGGGGACGCCTGGTTGCCCAGAATGACAATCTCAGCCGACGACCTCCCGAGTTGCGCTTCGCGCTGTTCATGCTGCAGATCGTGACTGTTCTCGTCAGCTTCACGGCCGCTTACCTGCTCGTATCCAGTTTCGATCCGCCGTTGTGGGCCTGGATTGAGGCGATGCCGGCGCTGCTTCGATAGGCTTGAGTTGTTGCCCAGGACCTGCCGCGCCTAGCTGGCATTAACCGCAACATAAGCGTCGTTCAGGAGTAACCACCGGTCGGCGCGCCTCGGCTATTCCCGAGCTTTATCCCTTATGCCAAGCGGGTCGTTCGGATCAGCCGGCATCTGAACTGCCTTTCCATCCTTATCAATGGTGATGATTTTGGTCGTGGCGCGGCCGACATATCGCAGCTCATCGTTAGGCGCCGGAACGCCATACCAAACCCAAACGTCACCCTTCTCCGTATCTAAGATGATCGCACTGTTTGCGGTGTCGCTATCAGCCTTTGGAAAGACAGACATTTGGTATCGGCCGCGCTCAGACGGGCGTGGTTGGGGCTGCGTCGGCTGCGAGCAACCCAACAAAAATAGGAGCAAGCCGCACATCAAGATCGCCTTCACTGCGCTTGCCTCAGTGGGAAAAATCCGCGCTTAACCCAGCGGGCGATGAACAACAGCGCTAACGATGACAATCCGAATTGCAGCAACTCTTTGAGATTGCTCAACACACTGGAGCGCACCTCTTCGTAATGTTTTTGGCGCGCTTTTTTTGTGAAGTCGGCTGCGATCGCTGTGCGAAACTCTAAGGTATTTGCATCGCCGGGCGCCGTGACGATGCCTTCAGGCGTGTCAAAGATAAGCCCTAGCGGTTCGCCGGCCTTCACTGAACGAAGTTCTTTGATCGATGCGGCGAGCTGGCGCGCGGTCGCGTAATCGCTCTCGGCGTCCGCGCGGACCAAGGCAGCGATGAGGTCGGCCTCTGAGCGCTTAAACACAGGCTTGCCGGCGGAATCCCATCCCTCAACATTAGAGGTCCATTCCGGCGGCCGGGCCTTGATATCGTCGGGCCGCATTGGGGCCGGCACCCTCAGCGCGTAACTGACCCCCGACCATACGACTACGCCGAGGCACACAATTACAATCGCCGCCCACAGCCTGAGCGCGCCATTCCAAATCGATATTTGCGGCAGCTTCATCGAGTTTTCGGCCTGTGCGCGGCCCAACCGCAACGTTGGAGCGGCCAGGGATGGACGGCGAGCGATTCTAGCAAATGGAGCGCCTCCCGTCAGTGCCAGGACCGGGCTCATTTGCGGGGCGATGTGTCCCGCTTGTGTCCCGCGAAGTCATCGCGGTGTGGCGCAAAAGCGATAGGGGCTTGAAAAGATTGGTGGAGCCAAGCGGGATCGAACCGCTGACCTCCTGCATGCCATGCAGGCGCTCTCCCAGCTGAGCTATGGCCCCATCGTCGCGCGCCGGAGGCCGGGGCGAGCCCTGGCGAATCCGGAGCGCGGGAAACTAGGCGCGCCCACGCCGACATTCAAGCCGGCCCGGCGCGCGCCAATCAGTTCGATTCTTCCTCGTCGTCCTCGCCGATGGCGATCTCGTCTTCCGGGAATTCTTCTTCTTCGTCTTCCAGGATCGGAACGGCGTCGTCTTCCTCGGTGGTCTCTTCGACCTCGACGCCCTCGTCCTCCGAGAAGCCGGGCGGAATCTCGTCGGATTCCGCAGCGTCCTCGTCCTCCGCTTCCGGGGTGTCGGCGGTGGTTTCTTCCTCTTCCTCGACCTCCGGCGCGTCTTCGTCCTCGGCGGTCTCGGTTTCGAGTTCGTCCTCGTCCTCATAGGCCGGCGTGCGGCCCCGCACGCGCTTTAGGCGCACGGCGTCGTCGCTCGGATCGAAGGCGGTGGCGCATTTCGGGCAGACCGCGGGGCTGCGCCCGAGATCGTAAAATTTCGCGCCGCAATTGGGGCAAATTTGCTTGTCGCCGAGGTCGGCTTTGGCCAAGGGGCCGTCTCCGTCGGTGTGAAAGGCGGGGTCGCTTGCCACGCGCGGAGGGCCCTGTCAAAAGCTTTGTCGCCTGTTTTCCGGCCTTAACCGGACCCTTCTCATGATCCTTCAAGCCCGGCCCGGGGCGCCGCTTTCCGGAACCGTCCGCGTTCCGGGAGATAAATCCATTTCCCACCGCGCGCTGATCCTTGGCGCGCTAGCCGAAGGCGTGACTGAGATCGACGGCCTTCTCGAGGGCCAGGACGTGCTCGACACCGCCAAGGCGATGGCCGCTTTCGGCGCCGGCGTGGAGCATCTGGGCGTGGGGCGCTGGCGCGTGACCGGCAAGGGCGGTTTCACCGAGCCCGAGAACGTCATCGATTGCGGCAATTCCGGCACCGGGGCGCGCCTCATCATCGGGGCGGCGGCGGGCTTCGATCTCACCGCTGTGTTCACCGGAGACCGCTCCCTGCGCGGGCGGCCGATGAACCGCATCTTGCGCCCGCTCGGCGAGATGGGCGCGCGCTTCCTCAGCCGCAGCGGCGGCAAGCTGCCTGTCACCCTGCATGGCGGGGCCTTGCGCGGCTTCTCCTACCGCCTGCCGGAGCCCTCGGCGCAGGTGAAATCGGCGGTGCTATTGGCAGGCCTGCATGCCGGCGACACCGTGAGCGTGATCGAGCCGGAACCGACGCGCGACCATACCGAACGGATGCTGCGCGGCTTCGGCGCCGAGGTGGACGTGCGGGAAAACGCCGATGGCTCGCGCGTCACGCGCCTTACGCCCGGCCAGCGTCTGCGGGGCGCGTCCATCGTCGTGCCTGGCGATCCGTCCTCGGCGGCGTTCCTTCTCGTCGCCGCGCTGATCACGCCCGGCTCGGCCGTGCGGGTGGAGAACGTATTGCTCAATCCGCACCGCACCGGGCTGTTCGTCACCTTGCGGGAAATGGGCGCGCATCTCGATATCGAGAACGAGCGCGAGGTCGGCGGTGAATTGGTGGGCGACGTGGTCGCGCGCTATTCCGCCATGACCGGCGTCGACGTGCCGGCCGATCGCGCCCCTTCGATGATCGATGAGTATCCGATCCTCGCCGCCGCCGCTGCTGCTGCTGACGGCGTCACCACGATGCGCGGCCTGGCGGAGCTGGCGGTGAAGGAAAGCGATCGCCTGGCGCTCACCGTGGCCGGTCTGCGCGCCAACGGCGTCGAGGCCGAGCAGCAGGGCGATGCTATGATCGTCGACGGCATGAGCCGCGCCAATCATCCCATCGCCGGCGGCGCGCTGGTGCATACGCATGGCGATCACCGCATCGCCATGGCGCATCTCGTGCTTGGGCTCGCGGCGGAGAGGCCGGTGCGGGTGGACGAGCCGGAGATGATCGCCACCAGCTTCCCCGGCTTCGCCGATCTGATGCGCCGCCTGGGCGCAGACATCGCCGAGGCTTGAAAGCACGCGGCCCTTGAAGTATATACACGTATACACAACAAGGCTCCGCCAATGCCGATCTTTAAGAGCCGCACGTTTCGAAGCGGCAACAGCGAAGCGGTTCGGCTGCCCAGCGGCGCAGCGCTGGGCCAGGACGTGGACGTCACGATCGTGCGGTCCGGGGACGTGCTGACGATCTATCCGGTGCGCATGACGCTGGCGGAATTGGCGAAGCGGCTGGAGGCGCTGCCGGCGCCTCCGCACACCGAGACCCGCGACACGGACGAAATTCCCGAACGCTCTACTCTATGACATGCCTTATCTGCTCGATACGAACGTCGCGATTCATCTGCGCGATGGCGATCCGGTAGTTACGCAAAAGATCGCGACGCTCGACGACGCTGCTTTGCTGTCTGTCGTCACGCGCGTGGAGTTGGAAGGCGGCGTCTACCGCGAGACGGCTTTCGCAGCTGTGCGGCGCGCGCGGCTCGATGTGATCCTGGCTGCGATCCCAGTGCTGCCGTTCGATGACGCGTCCGCTGATGCTTACGCGGCGATTGTGGCGCATGCCGGCTATTCACGCCGCAAACTGCTGGATCGCATGATCGCCGCGCAGGCGCTCGTGCATGGTGCGCGATTGGTATCGCGCAACGCAGGCGATTTCTCGGACGTGCCGAGTCTTGAGGTCGTGGTTTGGTAGAACGCAACCCGCCCCCCATATGAGCGCCAGCCATTTGGGAGGCGGGGATGAAAATAGATCTTTCCGGCAAGACGGCGCTGGTGAGCGGCAGCACGGCGGGCATCGGCTTGGCTACGGCGAAGGGCCTGGCGGAGGCCGGCGCCAACGTGATCGTCAACGGCCGCCATGCCGAAGCCGTCGCACGCACGGTGGCGGCATTGAAACAGGCGGGCCCCGGCGCGCATGCGGGCTTCGTCGGCGATCTCGTGCAGGCGGGGCCGGCGGCCGAACTGGTCAAGGCGCATCCGCAGGTGGACGTGCTCGTCAACAATCTCGGCGGTGCGCAGGTCGGCGATTTCTTCGAGACGCCCGACGAGGAATGGACGCGCCATTTCGAGCTCAACGTGCTCTCCGGCGTGCGCCTGGCGCGCGCCTACGGCCTTGCGATGGTCGAGCGCGGCTGGGGACGGATCGTGTTCGTCTCGTCCGAGTCGGCGCTCAACATCCCGGTGCGCGTGATCCAATACGGCGCCGCGAAAACCGCGCAGATCGCCGTCGCGCGCGGCCTCGCCAAGCGCCTCGCCGGCACCGGCGTCACGGTGAATTCCGTGCTGCCCGGCCCCACGGCCACCGAAAACATGGCCCAGCGCATGAAACCGATGGCGGACCAGAAGGGCGTCAGCGTCGATGAACAGTTGAAGCAGTGGGTGCTGGAAAACCGCGGCTCAACGATCCTGCGCCGTCCGGCGACGGCGGAGGAGGTGGCCAACATGATCGTCTATATCTGCTCGCCGCAGGCTTCCGCGACGACCGGGGCGGCCGTGCGCGTCGATGGCGGCGTGGTGGATTCGATCTGACTATTCCGCCAGCCAGTCGAGGATCAGCGAGTTGATCTCGCGCGGATAGCCGTGGCCGAGATCGGGCGCTTCCTCGTAGCGCACGCGCGCGCCGCCCCCGCCGAGACGCTGGGCGGCGATGCGTGCGCTCTCCACCGGGAACATCCAGTCGTTGGCGCCGTGCACGATGAAGATCGGCAGGCCCTGCAGGCGGTCCATGTCGAGATGCTCTTCCACCAGCGGATTATAGGCCGCCGCTGCCGGCGAAAGATGCGTGAACGGCGAACCCGCGCGCAGACCGCTCATATAGGCGAAGGTGCCCCCGTCGCTCACGCCGGCGAGCAGCCGGCGGGCGGGATCGATATTCCAGCGCGCGCTGACGAGATCGAGAATGCGCGCGAGGTTCGCGGTGTCGTTGTCGAAGCCGGAAAGCGCCCAGGTTTCGCCCATCGAGGTGGGTGCTGCGACGATGGCGCCATAGCTGCGCGCATCGCGCACCCACGTCCACAGCATGCTGCGGCCGTGCCCGCGCCCGCCATGCAGCACCATTACAAGCGGCCAGGCGCGCGCCGGCGTGTAATCCTCCGGCGCATAGATCGAAAAGCCGCCGCGCTGGTTGAGTTCGTTGCGCGCATGGCCGAGGCCGGTGTCGCGTCCGGGCGCAAGCCCGGCCAGCTGCGCGGCGCGCGCCTCGGGATCGGGCATTTCGGGATCGAGGAAGAAGGCGGAAACCGCGGGCAGGCGATGCGCCAGCGGGTAAAGCGCTTCCTGCGCGCGGGGGGCGTGGCGCAGCGCGCGGTAAAGCGCGAACGCGTCGTCCGTCCCGAGGCCGGCCCGCCATGTCGCGAACGCGGCGCGGATTTCGCCGGCCGCCTGCTCCAGAGCAGGGCGCGCATCGTCTTCATCGGCGGGCCAATCGCCGAGCCAGCCTTCGCCCAGCGCCGCTTCCGGCTCGCCGATGGCGTCGAGCATCGCATCGGGTTCGAGCGGATCGAAATGCCGCCCCAGCGCCTCCAGCGCATTGAGCGCCGCGAACAGCGTATGCAGCGCCGCCTCCATCACGCGGGTCCCAGCAAGTCGGGATCGTCGCCCAGCGCGCGGCGCGCCGCAGCGTCCAATTCCGGTACGTCCGCCGTCGCGATCCGCCAAACGCGAGTGAAATCGACGCCGGCGTAGCCGTATGCGATACGGTTCCGGACGCCGCGCATTTGGTCCCAAGGCAATGGCCCGAGCGCGTCGCGTGCGTCTTCCGAAAGCCTGCTGGCCGCTTCGCTGATCACGAAGACATGCATCACGACCGCATCGCATGTCCGCCGATCGGCGAGGAAGGCATTTTCGTCAAAGCCGGCGAGAAAGGCGCGGATGAGCGCGGCGGATTCGCCGATCTCTATCAAAGCCAGCCGATCGCGCGGGTCAGGCATCAATCGCCTCCGCCAACGCCTGGCGCAGCACGATGCGGTGAAGCTCAGCGTTGGTGAACATCTCCACGCGCAAGCCCAGACGCCGCGAGAGTTCCGCTTGCAGCGCAAAAAATTCCGCGCCCATCGGCCGGCTCAGCTCGACAAGCAGATCGACGTCGCTTTCCGGGCGGGCGGCGTCGCGCGCATAGCTGCCGAACAGCCGCACGCGGGAAAGCCCTTGCGCCTCCAGCCAGGGTTTCAGCGCCTTCAGGCGTTCAAGGAGATCAGCCCTTGTCATGCAATCAATCATCTAACGTGCAACTTATCACACTTCCGCCTGCCGCCGCCCGCTCTTAAACCCATGGCCCATGATCATCGCGATCGATGGGCCGACCGCTTCGGGCAAGGGCACCTTGGCGCGGCTGCTGGCCGAGCACTACGGGCTGCCGCGGCTCGACACCGGCGCGCTTTACCGCGCGGTGGCGCTCGCCGTGCTCGACGCCGGCGGCGATCCCGCAGACGCAGCGGCCGCCGCCGCCGCCGCTGGCGCGCTCGAATTCGCGGCGATCGACGAGGCGCGCATCCGCAGCGGCGCGGTGGGCGCCGCCGCCTCGATCGTGGCGGCCCAGTCCCCGGTGCGCGCGATCCTGCGCGCCGGCCAGCGGGCTTTCGCCGCCCAGCCTGGCGGCGCTGTGCTCGATGGGCGCGACATCGCGACTGTCATTGCGCCGCAGGCGGATTTCAAATTCTTCGTCACCGCGAGCCTGCAGGAGCGCGCCCGCCGCCGCGCGGCGGAGCTGGCCGCCCGCGGCGAGCCGGTCGATCTCGCGGCGCTGCAGCGCCAGATCGCCGAGCGCGATGAGCGCGACCGCACCCGTCCCGAGGCGCCCCTGGTGCAGACGCCGGACGCGCACTTGCTCGACACCACGTCTCTTTCTATAGAAGGCGCGGTTGCGGCCGCCCGTCGTGTGATCGACGGGGCGCGCTGAACGCCTCCCGCCGAAACGACCGCGCCCTGGCTAGGGGAAAGCGGCCTATTGGCGCTGGGGCGCTTTCGCGTCGACGTTTCTGCTGGAAAAGCAGGGGCTTCCCGGATTCGCCGCCTCGGCTCGCGTGGTTCGCGTCGTTTCGGGACAGGCCCGGGCGCGCGGGCGTTGCGGGCCGGTTCCCTCGTCGCAGGCGGGGGCCTCCATCGGGGCCGCCGCCAGACCGCCGGATACAACCGGCAGGCATGCACTACGCAAGTTTTGGAGAACACCCCTTTGGCCACTCAGTCCGCTGGTTCGATGAACCCCACCACCCAGGATTTCGCCGCTCTGCTCGAGGAGAGTCTCGCAGGACGGGGCATGGTGGAAGGAAGGGTCGTCGCCGCGACTGTCACCGCCGTCGATAACGACGTGGTCGTCGTCGACGTCGGCCTCAAGACGGAAGGGCGCATCCCGATCCGCGAATTCCTCGTCGACAATGACGGCCCCGCCCCGAAGGCGGGCGACATCGTCGACGTCTATCTCGACCGCATCGAAAACGCGCTCGGCGAAGCCGTCATCAGCCGCGAAAAGGCCCGCCGCGAAGAGGCGTGGACGCGCCTGGAGAAAAGCTTCGCCGCGCAGGAGCCGGTCATGGGCGCGCTGGTTGGCCGCGTGAAGGGCGGCTTCACCGTCGATCTCGGCGGCGCCAACGCCTTCCTGCCCGGCAGCCAGGTGGATATCCGCCCGGTGCGCGACGTCGGCGCGCTGCTCAACATCGTGCAGCCTTTCGCCATCCTCAAAATGGACCGCGCGCGCGGCAACATCGTCGTCTCGCGCCGCGCCGTGCTGGAGGAAACCCGCGCCGCCGAACGCAGCGAGATCGTCGGCCAGCTGCAGGAAGGCGAAATCCGCGAGGGCGTGGTCAAGAACATCACCGATTACGGCGCGTTCGTGGATCTGGGCGGCATCGACGGCCTGCTCCACGTCACCGACATGAGCTGGAAGCGCGTCTCCCATCCGAGCCAGGTGCTGAACGTCGGCGATACGGTCCGCGTGCAGATCGTGAAGATCAATCCCGATACGCAGCGCATCTCGCTAGGCATGAAGCAGCTCCAGTCCGATCCGTGGGAAGGCGTGGAGCAGAAATATCCAGTCAACGGCAAGTTCACCGGCCGCGTCACGAACATCACCGATTACGGCGCCTTCGTGGAGCTGGAGCCGGGCGTGGAAGGCCTCGTGCACGTCAGCGAAATGAGCTGGACGAAGAAGAACGTGCATCCCGGCAAGCTCATCTCCACCAGCCAGGAAGTCGAGGTCATGATCCTCGACGTGGACGGCGAGAAGCGCCGCATCTCGCTGGGCCTGAAGCAGGTGATGGCCAATCCGTGGGAGCAATTCCTGGCCGAGCATCCGGTGGGTGCGATCATCGAAGGCGAGGTCAAGAACATCACCGAGTTCGGCCTGTTCGTCGGCCTCAACGCCGAGCTGGACGGCATGGTCCACCTGTCCGACATCGCCTGGGACGCCCAGGGCGAAGAGGCGCTGGCCCGCTACAACAAGGGCGACACGGTGCAGGCCAAGGTGCTCGACGTCGATGTCGAGAAAGAGCGCATCAGCCTCGGCATAAAGCAGGTGAAGTCCGATCCGATCGCCGCCGGCGATCATTACAAAGGCCAGCGCGTCACGGTCGAAGTCGTCGAAGTGACGACTGGCGGCATCGAGGTGGCCTTCGGCGAGGGCGGCGCGATGCGCGCCTTCGTGCGCAAGTCCGATCTCTCGCGTGAGCGGTCCGAACAGCGCCCCGAGCGTTTCGCCGTGGGCGACCGGGTGGACGCGATGGTCACCAATTTCGACAAGACCTCCCGGCGCGTGACGCTGTCGGTCAAGGCGCTCGAAATGGCCGACGAGAAAGAGGCGATCGCGCAGTTCGGCTCGTCCGACAGCGGCGCCTCTCTGGGCGACATCCTGGGCGCTGCGCTGCGCGAGAAGAACCGCAGCTAAGGCTTCCCGCCGCACCGAAACGCAAAGCCCCGCGCGCAAGCGCGGGATTTTTGCTGATGCGCGCGCTCATCCGGCGTCTATCGTCGCGCAGGGAGCCTGTTTTTCTTGAATTTTCTTGACGCAGCGCGTGCGCCGCTGTTTGCTTGGCGGCCATAGGGCGGAGCGGGACGCGATGCTGAGATCAGAGCTCGTAACGCGGCTGCAGGAAAAGCTCGAGTGGAAGGGCGCCGACGTCGAACAGATGGTCGACATCGTGCTTGAGCAGATTTCCAAGGCCCTGGAGCGGGGAGACCGCGTGGAGATCCGCGGCTTCGGCGCCTTCTCCGTGCGGCTGCGCGATGCGCGCCTCGGTCGCAATCCGCGCACGGGCGCCTCCGTCGGGGTGGAGGCCAAGCGCGTGCCCTTCTTCAAGGCCGGCAAAGAGTTGCGCACGCACGTGACGGATTCGCCGGAGCCAAAACTCTAGGCGCGCGCCAGCGGCGGCGTTCACAGCCTGCGTGAATCAGCGTCTATTTTTGCGCTCATGGCGTGAAGCCGGGGGCCTGCGGGCCGTCCCCGCGCGATCATGCCGCCGCGCCCGGCCGGCGAAGGCTTGGGGGCGCGCGCCTGCGGAGAGTGCCCATGCTCAAGGAATTCCGTGATTTCGCGATGCGCGGCAATGTCGTCGATCTCGCCATCGGCGTGATCATCGGCGCGGCGTTCGGCAATATCGTCAATTCGCTGGTGAACGACGTCATCATGCCGCCCATCGGGCTGGCCATCGGCGGCATCGATTTCTCCAAGCTCGCCTGGATCCTGTCGCCCGCCCATATCGGGCCCGACGGCGTGGAGAAGCCGGCGACGATCATCGGCTACGGCAAGTTCATCAATTTCATCATCAGCTTCCTGATCGTCGCCTGGGCGATGTTCCTGATCGTGAAGGGCATGAACATGCTGCGCCGGAAGGAAGCCGAGAAGCCGGCCGATCCGCCCGCGCCCACCACAGAGGAAAAACTCCTCACCGAAATCCGCGATCTGCTGGCCAAGCGGCCCTAGGCGTTCGGAAGCTGCGGCCGCGCGCGCCGCAGCTTCCGCTGCGCCGTCATGCAGCTGCGGCGTTGGTGTCTTCCCGCAGCCGGCAGTGCACCGGCGTGCCGTGTGAAATCACGTCGAACACCGGCGAATAGCGTGGCCCCATCGCAATCAGCTCGCGCTTCTGCGCGGATGTGAGATCGCCCTCGATATCGAACTCCACCTCGATTGCGCGATAGCCGTTGCGACATGCCGTGCTGATTCCCAGCAATCCGCGCAGATCGAGATCGCCGGAAAACCGCGTGCGCAGCGCGTCGATGCGCATCCCGCGCGCGGCGGCGTGATAAACGATCGAGGTCGTGAGGCATCCCGCCAGCGCGTGCAGCAGGTTTTCCACGGGGTTCGGGCCTTGATCGCCAGACAGCAGCACCGCCGGTTCGTCATTGCAGATTTCGAACGCCGCGGCATGCGTAAGCGTTTGGCCGACGCCGTCAAAGTCCGTCACCCGTGAGCGGTTGAGCCCACCGGCGATCCACTCATTCTCGATGCGAAACGTGAATTCCGCCAACGCGGGCTGCGCCGTCATCAGCGCGATCGCGTCCTGCAAGCCTGCGCGGCTCACGCCATTCACTACGGTTTCCATGTCGCTTCCTCCTTCACATCAGCCTCAAACAGACTGATTGGTCTGTTTAATATACCAACTAGTTGGTCTGTCAAATATGCGCCTTGCCGAAAGACCCTGTGCGGCCTAGTTACAGACTGGTTGGTTTGGAGAGAACTTTGACGCCAAGCGAGTCGACGGCGCGCCGCGGGCCTACGCGTGGCGAGGCCACCCGAGCGCGGCTGGTGGCGGAGGCGGAGCGGCTGATCCTGGAGCAAGGCTTCGCGGGCGCCACGCTGGACGACATCCTCTCCGCCACGCAGCTCACCCGGGGCGCATTTTTCCACCATTTCGCCAGCAAGGCCGAGCTCGCTCAGGCCGTGGTCGAGCGGTACGCCGAGAACGACGCGAAGCTGTTCGAAAGCTGGGCGCGCGAAGCGGACGCCGCCTCCGACGATCCGCGGACGCGGCTGATGCTGTTCCTCCAGTCCTTCGAGAAATTCCTCGATGGCCTCGGCGCGCCGTTTCCTGGCTGCGTTTTCGCCGCCTACACGTATCAGCGCGGCCAGTTCGGCCCGGAAATGCAGGCCTATATCCGCGCTCGGCTTGAGGCCTGGCTGGCGCTCTATCAGGCTAAGCTCGAGGCCGTGATCGCCGCGGGCGGCGCCGTCGCGCCGGTTTCCGCGCGCGGGCTTGCGGAGCTGATCGTCACGATCGTGGAGGGCGGCTTTGTCATGGGCGCCGCCATGCGTGACGCCGGCTGGCTGCAGCGGCAATCGGCGCACTACCGCGAATACCTCGCACTGCTGTTTCCGGAGCGCTTATGACGGGCGCGAAAATCTGCGGGCTGAAAACGCCGGAGACGCTGGAGGCGGCGATCGCCGGCGGCGCCCGCTGGGCGGGCTTCATGGCGGTGGCGAAAAGCCCGCGTTATCTCGCGCCGGAAGCCGCCGCCGCGCTCGCCGCGCGCGGGCGCGGGCGGATCGAAACGGTGGCCGTCGTCAGCGATGCGGACGACGCGTTGCTCGCGGCGCTCCAGGCGGCCTTCGCGCCTGACTGGATCCAGCTGCATGGGCGCGAGACGCCCGCGCGCACGGCCGCGGCGCGCCGCTTCGCCCGCAAGGGCGTGATCAAGGCGCTGGGGATAGCCGGGGCTGAGGATCTGGCCCAAGCCGCGCCTTTCGAGGGCGCCGCCGACATGTTCCTGTTCGACGCCAAGCCCCCTGCGGGCGCGGACCGGGCCGGCGGGCATGGCTTGGCCTTCGATTGGCGCATCCTGCAGGGGCGGCGCTTCGCGCGGCCGTGGATGCTGTCGGGCGGGCTCACGCCGGAGAATGTTGCCGCGGCCATCGCGGAGTCCGCCGCACCGGCGGTGGACGTGTCCTCTGGCGTCGAAACCGCGCCGGGGATAAAGGACGCGGGCCGCATCGCGGCCTTTCTCGATTCCGTAAAACGGGCCTGAACCGCACGCATGCCGAAAGCCCACGCATGAACGCAACCGGCTCCGCGCAACGCAACGCCTTGCCCGACGCGCAAGGGCGCTTCGGCGAATTCGGCGGGCGCTATGTCGCCGAAACGCTGATGCCGCTCGTGCTCGATCTCGAGCGCGCCTATCGCGCGGCGCAGGCCGATCCCGCCTTCCAGGCCGAGATCGATGCGTTCGCGCGCGATTATGTCGGCCGGCCGAGCCCGCTTTACTTTGCGGAACGTCTCACCGCGCACTACGCCGGCGCCACGCTCTATTTCAAGCGCGACGAGCTGAACCATACCGGTGCGCACAAGATCAACAATTGCATCGGGCAAATCCTGCTCGCCCGCCGAATGGGCAAGAAGCGCATCATCGCGGAAACCGGCGCCGGCCAGCATGGCGTCGCCACCGCCACGGTGTGCGCGCGTTTTGGCCTGCAATGCGTGGTGTTCATGGGCGCGACGGATATCGAGCGCCAGAAACCCAACGTGTTCCGGATGAAATTGCTCGGCGCGGAAGTGCGCCCGGTGACGAGCGGCACGGGCACGCTGAAGGATGCGATGAACGAAGCGCTGCGCGATTGGGTGACGAACGTGGAAGACACGTTCTACTGCATCGGTACGGTCGCCGGCCCGCATCCCTATCCGGAGATGGTGCGCGATTTCCAAAGCGTGATCGGGCGCGAAGCGCGCGTGCAGGTGCTGGAGCGGGAGGGCCGCCTGCCGGATGCGCTGGTCGCCGCCGTCGGCGGCGGCTCGAACGCGATCGGCTTGTTCTATCCGTTTCTCGACGATGCGGGCGTGCGCTTCTACGGCGTTGAAGCGGCGGGCCACGGTCTCCACACCGGCTTGCACGCCGCAGCGCTCACCGGCGGCAGGCCCGGCGTGCTGCACGGCAACCGCACATATCTGCTGCAAAACGAAGACGGCCAGATTCAAGATGCGCATTCGATCAGCGCCGGCCTCGATTATCCTGGCGTCGGCCCGGAACATTCCTGGCTCAAAGATACCGGGCGTGCGGAGTATCTCTCCGCCACGGATGAAGAAGCGCTCGCTGCGTTCCAGCTGTGCACGCGCCAGGAAGGCATCATTCCCGCGTTGGAGCCGGCGCATGCGCTCGCGCGAGCGGGGGACATCTGCAAGCAGCTCGGTCCCGGCAAGGTCGTCGTGATGAATATGTGCGGCCGTGGCGACAAGGACATCTTCACCGTCGCCGCAGCGCTCGGCATGCAGATATGAGCGCCCGGATCGATGCGCGTTTCGCGGCTCTGAAGCAGGCCAACCGCGCCGCCCTCGTGGCCTATGTCATGGCGTTCGATCCCGACCGCGAGGCCAGCTTCGAAATCCTCAGATCTTTGCCCGCCGCCGGGGCGGACGTGATCGAGCTGGGCTTTCCCTTCACCGATCCGATGGCCGACGGCCCGGCGATTCAGGCCGCGGCCGAGCGGGCGCTGAAGGCCGGCGGCTCGTTGCGCGGCGTGCTGGACCTCGTCGCGCGCTTCCGGGCCGAGAATACCGAAACGCCCCTGATTTTAATGGGTTACTTCAATCCCGTGGAGCAGATGGGGGTTGAGGCCTTCGCCGTCGCCTTGGCGAAAGCGGGCGGGGACGGCGCCATTCTCGTCGATCTGCCCCCGGAAGAGGACAAGCCCGTCCGCGCCGCCTTTGCGCGCAACGGGCTCTCTCTCATCCGCCTGGCGACGCCGACGACGGACGACGCCCGCCTGCCGGCAGTTCTCGAAGGTGTAAGCGGTTTCCTCTATTATGTTTCCGTGACAGGCGTGACCGGTGCCAAGGCGGTGGCTGCGGCTGCGGCCCGCGCGGCGGTGCAGCGGCTGAAGCGGGCCACGACTCTGCCGGTGGCGGTCGGCTTCGGCGTGCGCGCCCCGGATGCGGCCGCGGAAATCGCCCGGGCGGCGGATGCGGTTGTGGTCGGCTCGCTGTTCGTGGACGCTGCAGGCGACGCCGCGAGGGCCGGCAAGCCGGGCGAGGCGCCGGCGGCGGTGGCCAGGCTGGTGCGGGAAATGAGCAAAGCGGTGCGCGAAGCGCGCGAGAAACTTGAGGCGTGAACGTGGCCGAACGGCGTAGCTGGTTTTCCGGGTTCCGGCCGGGCTTGAAGAAGCGCGAAGAAAAGCGCGAGCCCGACAACAACCCCAACCTTTGGATCAAATGCCCGGCGACGGGCGAACTGATCTACCTGTCCGATCTCGAAGCCGCGCAATGGGTGACGCCGGCGGGCCACCATATGCGCATCGGTCCGGAGCAGCGCTTCCGCTATCTGTTCGATGGCGCCTGGAGCGAGCTCAAGATGCCGGAAGTTCCGCTCGATCCGCTGAAATTCAAGGACGACAAGAGGTACACCGATCGGCTGAAGGCGGCGCGCGCGAAAACCGGCCGCAGCGATTGCATGGCCGCGGCCTATGGCGAACTCGATGGCGCCCCGGTGGTCATTCTGGTGCAGGATTTCGATTTCATGGGCGGCTCGCTCGGCATGGCGGCGGGCGAGGGCTTCATCACCGCCGCGCGTGAAGCGATCCAGCGGCGTTGCCCATTGATCTGTTTCTCCGCCTCTGGCGGCGCGCGCATGCAGGAAGGCATCCTGTCGCTGATGCAGATGCCGCGCACGACGCTGGCGATCGAGGAAGTGCGCGCTGCAGGGCTGCCCTATCTCGTCGTGCTCACCGATCCGACAAGCGGCGGAGTGACGGCCTCTTACGCGATGCTGGGCGACATCCACCTGGCCGAGCCGGGCGCGCTCATCGCGTTTTCCGGCCCGCGCGTGATCGAGCAAACGATCCGCCAGAAATTACCCGAAGGCTTTCAGCGCGCGGAATTCCTGCTCGACAAGGGCATGGTCGATGCGGTCGTCGATCGCCGCCAGCTGAAGGAAACGCTTTCCGCGCTGATCTCGGTGCTGGCCGCCAACCGCGTCGAAACGGAAGAGCCGGAATTGCCGCTTGAAGATGCGCGCCGCACCGCGCCGCCGCGCCTTGAGCCGCCGCGCCGGCCGGCCGCGCGCCAGCGGGCGCGGGCCGCGGAGTAACCATGGCGCTCGCTTCCGCGCTGAACCAGGCGCCGCCGGATCGGGTGGCGGAGAAGCTCGCGCGCGTCGGCCAGGAATTCGGACACGGCTTCGCGCTGGAGCTGGGCCGCATGGAGGCCATGCTGCGCGCGCTAGGCAGTCCGCACGAAAAGCTGCCCCCGATCGTGCATGTCGCCGGCACCAACGGCAAAGGCTCCACCTGCGCATTCGTGCGCGCGATCGCGGAGCAGGCTGGGCTCAAGGCGCACGTCTTCACCTCGCCCCATCTCATCCGCCCGAACGAGCGCATCCGCCTCGCCGGTCATTTGGTGAGCGACGATCATTTCGTCGACGCACTCGGCCGCCTCGAACGCACCGGGCTCGACATCACCTATTTCGAGGCGATCGCCGTATCCGCGCTGCTGCTGTTTTCCGAAACGCCCGCCGATGTCGTCGTGCTCGAAGTGGGGCTCGGCGGGACGTACGACGCGACGAACGTGGTGACGCCCGCGGTTAGCGTCATCGCGCCGGTGGACATGGATCACACCGCGCTGCTGGGCGACAGGCTGGAGCTGATCGCTGGCGAGAAGGCGGGGATTTTGAAGCCCAGCCGTCCCGGCGTGATCGCGCGCCAGCGCCCCGAGGCCGCCGCCGTGATCGAGGCGCGCGCCGCCGCTGTGGGTGCGACGTTGTTGGAATGCGGCAAGGAATGGGATTGCTGGGCCGCCAACGGGCGCATGATCGTGCAGACGCAGGATCGCGCGCTCGATCTGCCCATGCCGTCCTTGCTCGGCGCCCATCAGGTGCAGAACGCCGGCCTCGCCGCGCGCGCCGCGCTGGCGCTGGGCGATGATCGGTACACGGAAGAAGCGATCGGGCGCGGCATAGCCACTGCGGAATGGCCTGCGCGCATGCAATTCGTCACGAAGGGGCCGCTCGCCGCGCCGGTGCTCGCCGCCGGCGGCGAGATGTGGATTGACGGCGGCCACAATCCCCATGCCGCCCTGGCGCTGAACAACGCCCTGGCGGAGCTGCGCCAGCGCCGCGCACGGCCCACGATCGCCATCGTCGGTCTGTTATCGACGAAGGATTCCGGCGAAATCTTTGCATCCCTCGCCGCCGCCGTCGATCGCGTGATCACCGTGCCGATCCAATCCTCCCGCAGCGGCCGCGATCCCGGAGAGCTGGCGGAGGAGGCGCGCGCCAAGGGCCTGCGCGCGGAAGCCGCCGATAGCTTGCACGCCGCCGTCTCGCGCGCATTGGCGTTCGCGCCGGATGGCCCCCGCGTCCTGATCTGCGGATCGCTTTATCTCGCCGGCGAGGCGCTGGCGCTTTCCGGCGTGGAGCTTACATGATCGTTCGCGGCTTGGCGCTGCATCCGGATTTCACATGCAAGCCGGTGGCGCGCATCGACATTGAAATCGCGCGCCCGCAGCCATCCGCGCTCGCGCTGCGCTATGTCGTCACCGGCGATATCGCCGCGCTCAAGATCGCCGCGCCCGCCGCGTCGGCGCGCACGGACGAATTGTGGAAGCACACGTGCTGCGAGGCGTTCCTGAAGCCGCCGGGTGCGGAGAATTATGTTGAGTTCAATCTCGCGCCGTCCTCGAAATGGGCCGTGTACCGCTTCAGCGCCTACCGCACCGACATGCGCGACGCCGAGGATGTCGCCGCGCCGAAAATCAATTTCAACGCCGCGCCGGATCGCTTCGAGCTGCGCGCGCAGCTCATGCTGCCTTCCGCACTCGACGGCTGGCGGCTCGGCCTCTCGACGGTGATCGAAGAAGCGAGCGGCGCGGTGTGCTATTGGGCGCTCGCGCATGCGCCGGGCAAGCCGGATTTTCATGCGCCGGTGAATTTCGCGCTCGATGTGCCGCCAGTGGAGCGCCCATGAAGTTCGGCCTCGACCGGCTGCTGGAAGACGCCAGCCTGCGCGCCCCGCTGGCCGGCAAGCGCGTCGCGGTCGTCGCCCATCCTGCTTCCGTCACGCGCGATCTCACCCATTCGCTCGATGCGCTCGCCGCCTGCGGCGACATTCGCCTCACGGCGGCGTTCGGCCCGCAGCACGGCATGCGCGGCGACAAGCAGGACAACATGGTCGAAAGCCCGGATTTCGACGATCCGGCGCTGCAGATTCCGGTATTCAGCCTCTATGGCGATCAGCGCCGGCCCACCGGCCAGATGATGAGCACGTTCGATGTCGTGCTGTTCGATCTGCAGGATCTGGGCACGCGCATCTACACCTTCGTGACGACGCTGCTCTACATCCTCGAAGCCGCCGCGAAGGATGGCAAAGCCGTGTGGGTGCTGGATCGGCCCAATCCGGTCGGCCGCCCGATCGAGGGGCTGGCGTTGCGCCCCGGCTGGGAGAGTTTCGTCGGCGCAGGCCCCCTGCCGATGCGCCACGGCCTCACCTTGGGCGAACTCGGCCATTGGTTCATCCACCACTACAAGCTCGACGTGGACTACCGCGTCATCGCGATGGAGGGCTGGGCGCCGGATGCAGCGCCCGGTTTCGGCTGGCCGCAGGGCGAGCGCGTCTGGGTGAACCCCAGCCCCAACGCGCCCAATCCGTGGATGGCGCGCGCCTATCCCGGCACCGTGATGGTGGAAGGCGTGACGCTTTCGGAAGGCCGCGGCACCACGCGCCCGCTGGAAGTGTTCGGCGCGCCGGATATCGATGCGCGCCGCGTGATCGCGGAAATGCAGGCGCTGGCGCCGCATTGGCTCGAAGGCTGCATCCTGCGTGATTGCTGGTTCGAGCCGACATTCCATAAGCATGTCGGCAAGCTGTGCAGCGGCGTGCAGATTCACACCGAAGGCCCGGCCTACGATCACGCCGCTTTCCGCCCCTGGCGGGTGCAGGCGCTGGCGTTCAAGGCGATCCGCCGCCTTTACCCGGATTATCCGCTCTGGCGCGATTTCCCGTACGAGTACGAGATCGGCAAGCTCGCGATTGACGTGATTAACGGCGGCCCGGCGTTGCGCGAATGGGTCGACGATGGCGCCGCCATGCCGGGCGATATGGATGCGCTCGCGCTGGCGGACGAGCGCGCCTGGGCCGGCGAACGTCAGGCGCACCTGCTGTACTGAAGCGGCGCGTGCGAAGCACATTGGGGGAGGCGGATGCAATTCTCTCGTCGCCGCGCGGTTCTTGCGGCCGCCGCCGCCGTCAGCGCAGGCTTTCCCTCGGTAGCGCACGCGGCGCGATACCCCGCGCGCACCGTGCGCTACGCCGCGAGCCCCGGCGTCGACGCCAACCTGCAAAGCCTCGATCTCTATGGCGAGCGGCCCGGCGCGCGCCGGCCGATCCTCGCTTTCGTGCATGGCGGGGGCTGGACGATGGGCGATAAAGCCAACGATGCAGCCGGCGAAGCGAAAGCGGCGTGCTTCGTTCCGCGCGGCTTCGTCTATGCGAGCCTCAATTACCGGCTGAGCCCGGCGGCGCATCATCCCGATCATATTGAGGATGTGGCCGCAGGCCTCGCCTGGCTCGCCGCGAACGCCGCGAGCTTCGGCGGCGACCCGCGCCGGCTTTATGTGATGGGCCATTCCTCGGGCGCGCATCTGGCTGCGCTCGCCGCCACCGATGAGCGCCATCTCGCCGCGCACGGCGCACGCCTTTCCGATCTGCGCGGCGTCATCGCGCTCGACGGCGAGGGCTACAATGTGCGCCGCGCCGCGGCGGCGGCGGAAAAGCGCGGCGGCCCGCTTGGGCGCTGGTACGAAGATGCTTTCGGCTGCGATCCCGCGACATGGTGGGACGCTTCGCCGCTCGCTCATGTCGCGCCGGGCAAGGGCGTGCCGCCATTCCTGATTTTCTATACGGCGGCGCCGCGCGCGGGCGCGCAGGCGAACGAACTGGCCGCCGCGCTGAACCGCGCCGGCGCCGTCGCGCGCGTGGAGTTCGCCGCCGGCAAGACGCATGCGGGCCTCAACCGCGAAATCGGCCGCAAGGGCGACACGGTCACGGCGCGGATCTTCGCGATGCTCGAAGCCTGGGGCGCATGACGCCCGCCTTGACGGCGCCGTGATCGCGCCCCAAGCCGCACCCTTCGCGCATGAACCCGATCCTTCGCTTCTTCACCGAGATGGACGCCAGCGCCGCGCGCGCCTGGTGGATCACGATGGCGCTGCTCGGCGCCGTCGGCTGCGTGCTGACGGTGGGCGTGTTCTTCATCGACGTGGAGCAGAGCGGGCTGTCGCATCTGCTGCGCAGCGTGCGCGGCGCCTGGTGGGCGCCCGGGGCGGTGACGCTTCTTTTCACTGTGCTCGCTTTTGTCGGCGCGCCGCAGATCGTGCTGATCGCGGCGACGGCGGCGGTGTTCGGCCCGGTGGAGGGGGTCGTGCTTTCCTGGATCGCGACGATGATCTCCGCCGGCGTCGGCTTTTACATCGGGCGCGCGGGCGGGGCGGCGACGCTCGACCGCATGGCCCATGGCCTGGTCGAGCGCATCCGCGGTTCGGTGGCCAAGAACGGCTTCCTCGCCGCCTTCCTGATCCGCCTCATTCCCTCCGGGCCGTTCATCCTGGTGAACATGGCGCTGGGGGCCACGGGGATGCGCGCGTCCTGGTTTTTCGGCGGCGCGGGCCTGGGCATCGTGCCGAAAATCCTGGTCGTGGCGTTCGCCGGCCACGGCGTCAGCCAGATTTTCGCCAAGGACAATATCGAGGCGCTGATCTTCCTGCTGGGCGCCGCACTCGCCTGGCTGGCGATCGTGTTCGTCGTCCGCCCGATGCTGCGCAAAGCGCGCGGCGGGGAGTGATTGCGCTTTTAGCGGCTTTACGCTACTGAACACAGTTCATGGCCGCTTCCGCCGCCCCCTCGCGCCTGGCGCTGATTCTCCTCCGGAGCCTTACGGGCCCCCGGGCGCGCTGATTTGGCTTGCTTCCCGCAGGCCGCGCGCCGCGGGGGATCTGGTTCTCCTTAACCTCAGATCCGAAGGCCAATTCCCATGTCCGTATCTTCCAAACCGCACGTCACCATCTTCGACACCACCATGCGCGACGGCGAGCAATCGCCCGGCGCCTCGATGAGTCAGGCCGAAAAGCTGGAGATCGCGCAGCTCCTCGATTCCATGGGCGTCGACGTGATCGAGGCGGGCTTTCCCATCGCCTCCAACGGCGATTTCGAGGCCGTGCGCGCGGTGGCCCGCGTGGTGAAGGATTCCGTCGTGTGCGGCCTGGCCCGCGCCGGCGCGAAGGACATCGAGCGCTGCGCCGAAGCCATAAAGCCGGCGAAGCGCGGGCGCATCCACACCTTCATCTCCACCTCGCCCATCCACATGAAGCACAAGCTCAACAAAGAACCGCACGAAGTGCTCGATGCGGTGACGGCGAGCGTCGCCCTGGCGCGCGACTTCACCGACGATGTGGAGTGGAGCGCGGAAGACGCCACCCGCACCGAGCGTGATTTTCTGCTGCGCTGCGTTGAGGCCGCGATCCGCGCGGGTGCGACCACGATCAATCTGCCCGATACGGTCGGCTATTCGTTCCCGCAGGAATATCAGGCGCTGTTCGAGGACGTGATCGCCAACGTGCCAGGCGCCGACAAGGTCGTCTTCTCCACCCATTGCCATAACGATCTGGGCTTGGCGGTCGCCAATTCCATCGCCGGCGTGATGGGCGGCGCGCGCCAGATCGAATGTGCGATCAACGGCCTGGGCGAACGTGCGGGCAATGCGGCGCTGGAAGAGATCGTGATGGCGCTCAAGGTGCGCGGCGACAAGCTGCCCTACGCCACCACGATCGACGGCACGAAGCTGACGCGCGCCTCGAAGACGGTCAGCCAAGTCACTGGCTTTCCCGTGCAATACAACAAGGCGATCGTCGGCAAGAACGCGTTCGCGCACGAAAGCGGCATCCATCAGGATGGCATGCTGAAGAACGCGCAGACCTACGAGATCATGACACCGGAGGACGTGGGCCAGGGCGGCACCTCGCTGGTGATGGGCAAGCACTCAGGGCGCCATGCGTTCCGCGACAAGCTGAACGAACTGGGCTACGCGCTGAGCGACAACGCCTTCATGGACGCGTTCGAGCGTTTCAAGGCCTTGGCCGACCGGAAAAAGCACGTCTATGACGATGACATCGTCGCCTTGGTGGATGACGCCGCCGCCCACGGCGCCGATCGCGTCAAGGTTTCGCGTCTGCGCGTCGTCGCCGGCACGGACGGGCCGCAGACCGCGGAAATAGATTTGTCCGTAGACGGAGAGAGCCGCTGGACCACCGCGCGCGGCAATGGCCCGGTGGATGCGGTGTTCAACGCCATCAAGGCGCTGTTCCCGCTGGAGGCGAAGCTCGATCTCTATCAGGTGCACGCG
>JBFWWB010000022.1:0-25749 GCA_050246435.1 Hyphomonadaceae bacterium | reverse complement strand
GACAGTTTTGACGGCTTCGATCCGCGCAACACGTCCGATGCGGATTTTCCAGACCTCACCGGCTATGTGGCCTTCGCGAACCAGTATTATCAGCGCCCCGATCTCTACGAGAGCGTGGTGCGCCGCTTCGCGCCGCATCCGGAAGTCGTGGTCACCAAGGGTTTTCTGCCGGAAGCGCTGGAGGGCGTCGCGCCTGCCCGCATCGCCTTCCTGCATATCGATCTCAATGCCGCGGCCCCCGAAATCGCCTGCCTCGATGCGCTGTTCGATCGCGTCGTGCCCGGCGGAGCGGTGGTGTTCGACGACTATGGCTGGCTCGTGTTTCGCCGCCAGAAGGACGCCGAGGACGCCTGGATGGCCGCGCGCGGCTATGCGATCCTCGAACTGCCCACCGGCCAGGGCCTCGTCATCAAGCGCTAGGCTTCGGGCCGGCGCGCCGGAAATTCCGCCTCCGCCTTGCGCAGCGCCTCGGGGTTGCCGATGTCGCGGTGGTACCCCGGATGATGCACGGCGAGGATCCGCCCGATGAAGTGCGGGATCACCTCGGTGCTGAGATCGACGAACGGCTTGCCGAGGCCCGCGGCGTGTGCCGCCACCTCCGGTTCGATGATGTACACGGCGGCGTTCGCCAGATCGCTCGGCGGATCGGCGACCTTCTCGTGAAACGCCAGAACGACGCCGCGCTCGTCCAGCTCCACCACCCCGCACGAGCGCGGATCGTCCGTCTGGAAGGTGAGCATCGTCATCGCGCAGCCCTGCGGGCGCGCCGTGTGCGCGGCGAGAAAGGTCCGCACGTCGAAATCGGTGAGGTTGTCAGCGTGCGCCACGAGGAAGGGCGCATCGCCGAAATAGGCGCGGTTCGCGGCGATCGTGCCGCCCGTGCCCAAGAGCGCGGGCTCGCGCACCAGGTCGATCCGCGCCGCCCAAGGCGAGCGCGCAATGTGGGCGGCCACCACGTCCGCGAAATAATGCGTGTTCACCAGCGCGCGTTCGACACCGGCCTCGAACAGCAGATCGAACCAATAATCGATCAGCGGCCTGCCGTTGATCGGCACGAGGCATTTCGGGATCGTATCGGTGATCGGGCGGAGCCGCGTGCCGAGGCCCGCCGCCAGTAGAAGCGCGCGCACAGGGCGATCCGGCTAGAACTGGCCGCCGTCGAGCTCGATCGCCAGCTCACGCAAGGTCAGCGGCGTGTTGCCCACGCGCGAAACCTGGCAGCCCGCGGCCAGCGCGCCCAGATACGCCGCCTGCCACACGTCCACCCCGGCGCGCAGCGCGAGAGCCACGGCGGTGAACAGCGAATCCCCCGCGCCCGCCACATCCTTCGGAGCCGGATTGAAGGCGGGCAGCCGGTCCGTCATGTATTCGCCATCGCGCGGGGCGTAGCAGAGCAGGCCTTCCGCCCCCAGCGTGATGAAGACGTTCTGCGTGCGCGCCTTCGCCTGCAGCTTTTCCGCGATCACCGCGAGGCCGGATTCGAAATCGCCCAGCGCGAGGCGCGCCTCGCGCTCCGTCGGCGTGATGAGATCGGCATCGCGGAAGCGCGAGATATCGGCGATCTGGGAAGATGCCTGGCTGTCGGCCGCGAGCATCACCCCCCGAGCGCGCGCCAGATCGATCAGCCGCTCGACGACATTCTGCGGCAGGCAGCCGTAATTGAAATCGGAAAACAGCAGCACGTCGGCGTGGCGCAGATGCGAGCCCACATGCGCCACGATGGCGTCCGCCAGATCGTGATCCACGGCGTGCTGACGCAGATGGTTCACCCGCAACAGCGTTTTGCCGTGCGCGCGGTAGCGCTGCTTGAACGTGGTGGGCCGGGTGGAGTCTTCGAGGAAATCCGCTTCCACGCCGTAGCGGGCCAACTCCGTGCGGGCGAAATCGGCGTTCTTGTCCCGCCCCGTCACGGTGACGAAGCGCACGTCTCCGCCCAGGCCGCGCGCGTGAGCCGAAACGATCCCCGCCCCGCCGACGAACATCTTCTCTTCGATCGGTGTGACCACGATCGTTGGATCCTCCTGCGACATGCCGAGGGGATCGCAGGTGATGTAATTATCGACGATCAGATCGCCGACGACGACGACGCGCAGGCCCGCGAGCTTGTTGAGCGCAGTGCGCACATCGCCGGCGCTGAAAGCGTGCCGGCGCGGGAAATCGGTCGGCGGGCGGATGCTGGAATAATCCGTCTCGAAATATTCGCGCTGCAGCAGATTGATCGAGGAGAAGCTGACCTCGCCCGAGCCGAACAGCAGCTTGCCGCCGTAATCGTCCACCACGCGCTGCTCGGGGTTGGCCCGGTCTTCGAATTCTTTGCCCTTCACCACGATGTCGGGCTGGAGCTTGGCGATGAAGGATTCCGCCGGCTCGCGCAGCAGCACGACGTGATCGATGAAGGCGATCGATTTCAGCGCTTCCGCGCGCAGCGCCTCGGGCACCGTCACGCCGCGCGTGCCGTCCGGCGTGACGCCGACGACGAGCACGTCGGCGTTTTCCGTGGCGAAGCGCAGCAGCCGCAAGTGGCCCGGATGGATGATGTTGAAATTGCCGGAAACGAACGCGACGCTGCGGCGGTCCTGCTTGTATTGGGGCAGCTGCTCCGCGCCGGGATTGTCGGCCAAAGCGTGTGCGGCGTCCATGTGCCCCTCACAAGGTGCGTCGGTCGCAGTCCTTAAGACCGCAAGAAATGCTCCCCCGGAGAGCAGCGCAGCAGGCGCCCCGGGGCGCAACCGGAGGCGTCGCACGCCGCGCGGGTTTCACGAAACGCTAAGTCCCCGGGCGCGCAATCTTCGCGGACGATAGCCACCACTTTGAGCACCTGTCAACGAATCGGGGCGGCCGGGCCTTGCCTCGGAACGCGGGCCCGGCGATAGCTGCGCGCGGCTGGCGGCGCCGGCTTTTTTCGCACGCCCGTGGGCGGCGTTGAACGGCGATAACGGCATACGCGTAAGGCGCGCCTTCTCATCCAATGATCGCTACGACGCCGACATCCGACAATGACAACCTGGTGACGATCCTCGCGCCCGTCTGGGGCCGGCGCCATCTCGATCGCTTTTTGCGTCTCGTCCTTCCGTCCTGGCTGGCGGCGGGCAATGTTCCGCGCCTCGCTCAGAATGGCGCGGTGGGCGTGCGCTTCCTTAGCCGCACGGACGATTTCGAGCGCATCCGCCGCACGCTGGTGTTTACAGCGTTGGCGCGCCAGGCCCGCATCGAATTCATCGCCATAGATGATCTGCTGAGCCCTGGTTTCATGCCGGTGAGCTTGACGCTCGCTTATCAACGCGGTGCGGCGTTCGGCGCGCGCGCGGGCGTGCGCCAGCGCCTGCTGTGGCTCAACGGCGATTTCCTGTTGGCGGACGGCGCGCTAGCCTATGCCGGCGCTCTGCTGCGGCAGGACGCGCCGCCGCTGTTGCTCGCGCCCAGCCTGCGCGTGAAGGAGGAAGGCGTTCTCCCCGATCTGCTGGAGAAGATCGACCGCGACGGCGCGCTGGCGATCGGTCCGCGCGCGCTGGCGCGGCTGGCGCTGGATCATCCCCACCCGACCTTGACGGCGAGCCGGTTCGATCAAGCGGTGCTGCGCTCGGTAAATCCCCATCAGCTGTATTGGCGCGCCGACGAGAGCACCCTGATCGGCCGCGCGCTTTGCCTCTTCGCGCTCGGCGTCGCAGTCGATGGCGCGCCGCCGCCAGCCGCCGCCTACGCCGATTTCGGCCAGGCCCGCCTCATGGCGCCCGATGCGCCGGCCCAGGTGATGGACGACAGCGACCATTTCCTCGCCGTCGAGCTTTCACCGGAAGCATACGAGGCGGACTTTATCCGCGTCGGCGCGCCGTCGCTGGAGGCTGTCGCCGCCGAAACCGGCGCCTGGGCGACGGAGTTTCACCGCGCGCAAGCCGCCGCTGCGATCTTCTACCGCGCCGGCGATCCGGGCCCGCGCGTCGCCGCCGCGAAGACCGCCTCGGACGCCGTGATCGCCGGCCTGCTGCGTCGGATGGGCCCGGTCCAACCGCTGAAGGAACACCCGCGCTGGCTTGGCGGCGTGGAAGGGTGGCGGCGCGAACGGCGGCAATTGGGCGGGCGTGACGATCCCCCCGAACTCGCCGCCGTTTCGCGCGCAAGCGCCGCGCCTGCGCGTGCGGCCCATCCGTTGCGCGCCCTCGCCCGCGCCGCGACGATCGGGCCCGCCGGCCGGCGCGCGCCGTGGCATCCCTATTGGGCCCTCGACCGCGCGCTGCGCCGCCTGCGCGCGCGCCTCGATGCGGAAGGCGGCGCGCCCGCTGTGCTCGGCGCCGTCGAGCTGCTGAGCTATGCACCCGATCTTCCCGCCGGCGACCGTCCGCATGGCGTGCTGGCCCTCATCGACCTGACGCATGCGAGCGGCGCGCAAACGGCACTGGCGCGGCTGCGCGCCGCGGCGCGTCCCGGCGAGCCGGTCGGCGTCGTCGCCTATCGAAAGGACGGCGGCGCGCTCGATCCGCTTGCGATCGTCAGCCTGCACGACGCGCTCGACGCCTGGGCCGACATGCAGACCGAAGACGCGCTCGCGCTGGAGCGCGATGCGGTTCTGAGCCGCCGCTATG
This sequence comes from Hyphomonadaceae bacterium, assembly GCA_050246435.1. Taxonomy (GTDB): domain Bacteria; phylum Pseudomonadota; class Alphaproteobacteria; order Caulobacterales; family Aquidulcibacteraceae; genus JAKFWI01. Next base: position 21,169 of record JBFWWB010000022.1, on the reverse strand, counting down.
GCGCGCTGGCCGATCGCTTCACCCTCGCCGGCCTCGCGCGGGCCGCATGCGACGCACCGGCGATGCTGGCGGTCAATCTGGCGCGCACCGGCCGGCCGGCGGCGCAAACGCATGTCACCGCGCTGCTGCTGCGGGGCCGCGCGCGCCTCGCGGAAACCCCTGCGCCGCAGTCGGCCGAAACGGCGCCCGCCGAGGCGGGCTGATCCCGCGCGCTCTTGACCTTCAGAGGGCGAGCCGCAAACGTCGCGCGCGGCTTTCGGAGAATGGGCATGGCGGAGAAGACGACGCGGGATCCGGTCAACGCGCACGGCTACGAGGTGCAGCAGAAGATCGGCCCCACCCGCCTGGGCGTGCTCAAGAATTGGGAATGGTATGACGATCCCAAGCGCATCCTGTTCTCGATGGCGCGCTACAAATTCGTCGCGAAGATGTTCGAGGGCCGCGAGAACGTGCTCGAATTCGGCTGCGGCGACGGCTTCAACGCCCCAGTCGTCCGCCAGGGGGTGAAGCGTCTCACGCTCACCGATTTCGATCCTGTGTTCGTGGAGGACGCGCGTTCGCGCATGCGCGACAAGTGGCCATACGACGCCTACGTGGTCGACATCACGAAAGACCCGATACCTGCCGGCCCCTATGACGGCGTCTATTCGCTCGACGTGCTGGAGCATCTGCCCCAGGAGATGGACGACCTGGTGATCTCCAAGCTCCGCGCCGCGCTGACGCCGGACGGGGCCCTTATCATTGGCATGCCGACGCTCGAAAGCCAGGTCTACGCCAGCCCGCAAAGCAAGGACGGTCACATCAATTGCAAGTCCGCGCCGGAGCTGCGCGCGCTGATGCAGAGATACTTCCACTCGGTGTTCATGTTCTCGATGAACGACGAGGTGGTCCACACCGGCTACCACAAAATGGCGCACTACATCATCGCGCTCTGCGCGCATAAGCGCGCGTGACGCTCGCCGCGCTCGCGCCAACCAAAGTGCGGTGCTTACACTGGGTAGCAGCGTTTTTTGGCGCCGCCGCTGGCGCGACTCTCATCGCCTGGCAATACCCGGCCAGGCTCGGCGCCATTGGCTGGGCAGTGGTCTTGCTTGCCGCATGCTTGGGGGTAGGCGCGCTGCTTCAGGCGGCGTCGCCCCTCGTCCTTCGCCGCTTGCCGACCCTGCGTCTCGCCTTGGCGGGCGGCGGCGTGTTCGTTATCGGAACCATTTCTTTCTGGCTCACAGATTTTCGCCATAACGAGTACTTCGCGACAGGTTGGCCGCTCGGCGCGTACAATCTCTGGCGGCTCCTGCTCCTTGCATTTCTCTTTGCGATTTTGCGCGGGGCGGGATGGGGCGTCCGCCGCCAGATCGAGCGCCGCTTTAACACCGATCTTACGCAATCCGCGTCGGAGCGCATTGTACTCGATCTTGCGATCGGGGCCGCAACGTGCGTCGTCGTGATGTTCGCGCTCGGATGCGCCGGACTTCTATATCGGCCCCTTATTCTTGTTCTCGCAGCGCCGCTTTGTGTCCTCGGCTTACGCGCCATCTCGATCGACATGCGCTCGATCGCCGTATCGCGCGGCCGCGAGCGCGACCTCGTAGCCAACGCCTTACTTCTTCTCGCCTTAGTGATCCTCGCACTACTGTTGATCATTATTGGCTTGGCCAATATCGCCGAGGAATACGATGCCAGCCATTACCTGCCTTATTACGAAGCCGTTGCGCGCAATCACGGGCTAACGCCCAACGAATACTGGTATCACTTCTGGATCACCAAAGGCGCCGGTCTGCAGATTTTGGCGTCTTTGCTGGGCGACGTGTTCACCGCGTCGCTGGCGGGATTTGCCGCGCTGTGCGTCACGGCCGGCGTCGTAGCGCTCTATTTACGGCGCGCGCTGCCCGGCTCGCGCGCCTTTGCGGCCGCCGGCGCCATCGCGTTCCTATGCCCGTTCGTCTACGCCTTTCACAACCAGCAGAAGCAACATTACGTGGTTATGGCGCTCTTCGCCGCAGCCGTATGGACGGCGAGTTGGCTGGCGCGCCCCGGCGTCAAGACATTCGCGCCGGGCCTCGTGGTGCTGGCGCTGCTTTGCGCGGCGGCCATCATCTGCACGACGCCGATGGCCGCGGTAGTCGGATTGTTTCTCGGCCTTTTCGCCCTCGCAGCCGTGTTCGCCGCACCGCCGGCGCACCGCTGGAGCACGTTCGCCCGTGCGGCGCTTCCCGCCGTCATTGCGGGCGGCGTCGCGACTGTCGTACTAGTATTGAACTATATTTGGATCGGCATGAGCGAAGCCACGCCGTTTCGCCTGTTTTTGGACCATGCGGATCAAACCCGCATGGCGCACTATATCAGCCCGTATCTGTGGCTCTTCCTCGGTGAGGGCACCGCCTCCGATACTGGCAAAATTCTTTCCAACACTCTCACGCACATCCGCTGGTCCGACACCTGGGTCGTACTCAATTTTCAGGTTTACGGACTCTCCACGCACGCGCTGGCCGTGATTTTGGCTTCGGGCGCCGCAGCCATGTTCGCCGTCCCGGTGCGCAAACGGCTGGGTTGGCCGTTTATTTGTCTGGCGCTCTCGCTCGCTTGCGCATGGCTTGTAACCAAATTCGTGAGCCAACCGGGATCGTTGGCGCGCCTGTATGTGTTCACCATTCCGCTTTCGACGATGACGCTCGGCTTGGCGGCGAGCGCGCTATTCACGCTGATCGGCGGGAAATCCAATCTGAAGTCGGCGCTTGCGGCGTGCACGGCCTCCGGCCTCCTAGCGGTCTACGCGCCGAGCCTGGCGATCCCAACATACGCGAGCAAAGTCGGGTTCCGCGCGCTCTCCTGTCAGCACGGGGCGGACAGCGCATTCAGCAGTTTCGCCTGCCAAGTGCGCTTCCTTGCCGGGGGCTTGAGCCTTGCCGATCAAACGGGCGTGATGCCAGCGTGCCGACGCCTGGCGGACTTTTTCGGCGCGGCGCACGGGGAGAAGGTTTGGTCGGTCAACTTTGTCATGCCGGTAGGCTGCTTTCTGCTGCCCGCGCCACAGCTGTTGATGGAAGTATCGGCAGGGTTCGGGCCAAGCTGGCACCGCATGGTCTTCGGCGACGCCGCAACAGCGCGCCGAGCGCTGAACCAAGAAGGCGTGCGATATTTCCACCTCGACGTCACCACGTTCGATAGCGAGAAAAGCCCGTCTTCCAGCATTTTCGGCTGCATGGCGTATAGCCCTCTGTTTGCGCCCGATGCCGTTGCAACTCGCTTCCGCGTCGTTCTACGCGAAGGCGACGCTTTCCTGCTCACTTTCTCCGATTTGGCGCCGAACGCCCCCCGCCTGCCGGCGGATTTTCCGGCGCGCTGGGCAGCGCACCGCGACAAGCCTCAGCCGGCAGGGCAGATGAAGGAAATGTGCGCGCGCGTTGGCGCATACTATCAAGCGCAGGCCGAACGCTGGCCGGTGCGCGCCGATCCGACCCTGCCTAAATTGCAGGGCTGGCAATAGAGATCACGGCGAACGCCCCTCCACCAACGCGCGCAGCTCCTGCACCGCAGCGATCAGATACGGCACTAGATCTCCGTAGCGCAGCGCATATTGCCCGTTCGCGCGCGTCGGCGGATCGACGACGCCTGGGATCACCGCCTCCACCTCCTGCGCCACCAAACCCGTGCGCAGGCGCTTCGAGGCGTCGTCCTTCAGCGCATAAACCACCGGCGCCAGCGCGCAGATCGCGTCCAGCGCGCCGCGCAACGGCGCCTGCACATCCTTCATCCGCGCATCCGACGTAGACGACCAGGAGGCGTTGCCGGAGATCAGATACGCGCCGACATTCGAAGCATTGATCACATAGAAAACGCCTGGCGTGTTGCCGTTGGTCGAGGGTCCGTATTTCCAGCCTGTGGCGTCGCCGAAACCATAATGCAGCGAAAGATTGGAGAAAGTGGCCGTGCCGAACGCCGTCAGCCCGCCATTGAACGTCGCATTGCCCGACCAGGTGTTCGCCCCGTTGAGCAGCGGCACCGCAGCCCCGCTCGTGCCCGTGTTGGCCGTCGCCGCCGTGCCCAGGCCCAATGTCGTGCGCATATCTGCAAAGCTCGCATCGTCGCACAGCGCCTGAGCCTGATCGGTGAACGCGATCTCCTCGATCGCGCCGCCGCCGGCGCTGACGCGCCCCAGCACCTTGTCCGTCGCGGAGACGGTGAAACTCATGCCGCTCCATGCCGCGCCGGTGTAGTAGATGAGCGAATCCGTATCCTGCACGAAGGCGCGCCAGCCCTCTCGCGGCTGCAGCTGCTCCCACAAGCCGTCGCGATAATAAGCAAGCGCATGGTTCGCCATGCCGGCCCAATGCGTTCCAGTCTTGCCGGGCGGCAGGATGTAGACATCGCCATCGGCGGGGCTGCCGGGCTCGGTGCTCACGGTGCGGGATTTCACCGTGCATTGCACCAGCGCATCGAGGCGCAGCAGCGCCTCGTTGAGCGTGACGTGCTTTTGCGCCTGTGCGCTCGCCAGATAAGGCAGACCAAGATTTGTGGACGTATCGCTCAACGGGCTCGCTCCGGCTGTGGAGCGGCGCAGATTACGGGGCCTGGGCGCCTGTTGCGCAGCGTACGCGCTGTCCCCGTCTCATCTCGGTCTCATCCCCGTTTCAGGCGCTGCAAGTCCGCTTCGACCATTTCCGCGATCGTCTCCTCAAGGGTGATCTGCGGCTTCCAGCCGAGCTTCTCGGCCGCTTTCGAGGCATCGCCCAGCACGAGATCGACTTCCGCAGGGCGGAACAGCTCCGGCTTAATCACGATATGCTCGTCCGGATCGAGGCCGACGCACGCGAACGCGATTTCGCACATCTCGCGCACCGTATGGCTGCGCCCGCTAGCGATGACGAAATCGTCGGGCGCGTCCTGCTGCAGCATAAGCCACATCGCACGGACATAATCCTCTGCGTGGCCCCAATCGCGCTTGGCGTCGATATTGCCGAGCGGCAGTGCGCGTTCGAGCCCCAGCTTGATGCGCGCCGCCGCGTGGGTGACCTTGCGTGTCACGAATTCGAGGCCGCGAAGCGGCGATTCATGATTGAACAGGATGCCCGAGCTGGCGTGCAGGCCGAAGCTCTCGCGGTAATTCACGGTCGCCCAATGGCCGAACACCTTGGACACCGCGTAGGGTGAGCGTGGATGGAACGGCGTCTTTTCGGTTTGCACGGGGCTTTGCACCAGGCCGAACATCTCCGAGGATGAGGCCTGATAGAAACGCGCATCCGGCTTCTCGGCGCGCGCTGCTTCCAGCATGTTGAGCGCGCCGATGGCCGTCGCCTCTGCGGTAAGCACGGGCTGGCGCCAGGAGGTGGCGACGAAGGATTGCGCCGCGAGATTGTAGATCTCGTCCGGCCGAATTTCTTTCACCAACCGCATCAGGTTCGAGAGGTCGGTGATATCGCCGTCGTGCAGGGAGATGTCGCCGTCGACGCCCAGCCATTTGAGGTTTTCCGTGTTGAAGCCGTACCCGCTGGAGCGGCGCGCGATGCCGAACACGTCGTAGTTCTTGCCCAGCAGCAGCCGCGCCAGATAGGCGCCGTCCTGTCCAGTAATGCCGGTGATAAGCGCGCGCGGCACGTGTGATCAGGCGCTCCTTGCTGACGCTTCCCGGTGCGGGCCTAGCTTCTCTCCACGGCGGCTTCAAGCCCCGCGGGAATGCGCCGCCGCGCCAGGCGCAGGAAGTCCGCGCCGAGCGCCTCCTCGCTCCATGTCGGGCGCAGAACGGCGGCGACCTTGGCGCGCGCCCGCGCGCCGAGCGCTGCGCGCAAGCCCGCATCCGCAAACAACGCACGCATGGAAGCGGCGGCGGAAGCGATGCTGGGCTCGGCCCAGGACTGCGCGCCCTCGGTATAGACGCCTTGCGCATCGCGCACTGGCGCCAGCGAGAACTCCACCGGCATGATCGACTCCGCGTCGGTGAAATCCTCCACGCCCGACCACGGCGTGGCGATCACCGGCAAGCCCTGCGCCATCCCCTCCGCTACCGGCAGGCCGAGGCTTTCCGCGCGGTGCAGCGAGACGACCACGTCGGCGCTGGCCATCAGCGCCGCGACGCCGGCATCGTCCATGTCCTCATGCAGGAAACGGATGTTCGCCGCGCCGCCGGCGGTTTCGCGGAGCCGCGCCAGCACGTCGGCGTGTTCTCCGGCGCCGCGCGCCTTCACCAGCAGCAGCACGCGGGGATCGTCGCCCGTGAACGCTTCGCGAAAGGCGCGGATCGCGCCATCGGGATTCTTCCGCGCAAAGCTGGAGCGCGCATCCGCCATCGCCAGGAAGATCACCGCGTCCGCCGGCAGGGCGAACCGCGCGCGATCGGCCTCAGCCGGGATCGCCATCAGCGGATGCAGCAAAACGCGCACCTCCGCGGCGCGCTGCGCGGCGAAGGCTTTTTGCGTAAACCGGCTTGCCGTCCACACCTGATGCAGATGGCGCGCGGCGGCCAGCCAATCGGGCGGCGCCGCCGGCAGCTCCCAGAACCAATAGCCCGCGCGCAGCATCGGCGCGGCCAGCAATTCCGGCGAGAGCCGCATCACGCGGCGCATCTCCGGCGCATTGACATGCAGCAGCCATACCCCGCCGTCCACGCGCGGGGCCGGCGGGGGAGTTCCGCGGCGGAGATGCGGCGCGACGTCATGCTCGATCACCTCGAAGCCGCCGGCGCGCAGCGCCGCCACGCTCGCGCGCGCCGCACGCCCAATGCCGCGCGCATCCTGCAGCAGGCCGCTCACCACCACCGGGCCGGGGCGCAGCGCGCCCAGCGCGCGCGGCGGGCGCAGCCGCAGCGCCGCTTCATCGCGCGCCGAACTCAACGCCTTCTTCACGAGCAGCATCGGTCCTGCTTGGCAGAAGGCCCCCGCCCGCGCAACGCTGGACGCCGCCGCCCGCGGCGCCTAGAAAGCCGCCCATGGCGCAGCGGGCCGGCATCATCGTCGTCACCTATAACAGCCGCGCCTTCTTCCCCCGCCTCAAGGCCGCGCTGGAGGCGCAAACCGCCCCCTACGATCTGATCGTGTGGGACAACGCCTCCGCGCCCGCGCAACGCCCGCTTGCGGAAGACGTCCCCGCCGGCGCGCGCCTCGTGCAATCGGAAGAGAATCTCGGCTTCGCCGTCGCCAACAATCGCGCCGCCGCGATGCTGGAGTGCGAATTCATCGTGCTGCTCAATCCCGATGCGTTTCCAGAGCTGGATTGGCTGGCCGAACTGATCGCAGCGGCCGAGCGCTATCCGCGGGCGGCGGCCTTCGGCTCCACCCAGATCGATGCGATGGACGAAACCCGCTTCGACGGTCTGGGCGATTGCTATCACGCCGCGGGGATTCCGTGGCGCGGCGGCTATGGCTTGGCGCGCGGCGATGCGGCGCCGCGCGAAGGCGAAACGTTCAGCCCGTGCGCCGCCGCCGCCCTTTATCGCGCGGACGCCTGGCGCGCCGCCGGCGGCTTCGACGAAAGCTTCTTCTGCTATTGCGAGGATGTGGATTTGGGCTTTCGCCTGCGCCTCGCCGGGCACGCGGTCATGCAGGCGCCGCGCGCGATCGTGGCCCATGTCGGCGGCGGCTCTTCATCGAAGCGCTCCGATTTCGCGGTGTTCTATGGCACGCGCAACCGGCTCTGGACCTTCGTGAAGGATATGCCGCCGGCGCTGTTCTGGGCGCTGCTGCCGGCGCATGCGGCGATGACATGCGCCTTCTTGTGCGTGTCTCCGTTCCGCGGCACCGGCAAGGCGACGTGGCGCGGCGTCGCCGCCGGCCTCAAGGGCTTGCCGGCCATCTGGCGCGCCCGCCGCACGCTGCAGCGCCAACGGAAAACGAGCCTTGCGGCGTTGGCGCGCGCGCTCGCCTGGTCGCCGCGCGCGATGCTGCGCCGCCAGCCGGTGATCCGCGACATCGCCTGAAGGCGTCAGCGCCGCTCGTGATGCGCGCGCGCGACCATGCGGATATACTCGCCATAGGCGGTTTTGCCGTAGGCTTCCGCGAGGCGGTGGGCGTCCGCCGCGTCGATCCAGCCTTGTAGCAGCGCGATCTCTTCCGGGCAGGCGATCTTGAGCCCTTGGCGCTTCTCGATGGTGCGGATGAACTCGCCTGCCTCCATCAGCGCTTCCGGCGTGCCGGTGTCGAGCCAGGCGAAGCCGCGGCCCAGCCGCTCCACGCTCAGCTTGCCGGCTTCGAGGTAGAGGCGATTCACATCGGTAATCTCAAGCTCGCCGCGCGCGGAAGGGCGCACGCTGCGCGCATAATCGAGCACGCGGTTATCGTAGAAATAGAGCCCGGTGACCGCCCAATCGGAGCGCGGCGCCTGCGGCTTTTCCTCGATGCTGAGGGGCGCGCCCTCGCCGTCCATCTCCACCACGCCATAGGCGCGCGGATCGCTGACGCGGGTGGCGAAGATCACCGCGCCGTCGATGTCGCGGGCGCGGCTGGCCAGGCGGTCGCTCAGCGCGTGGCCGAAAAACAGATTGTCGCCCAGGATCAGCGCCGCCGGCCCATCGCCGACGAAATCCGCCCCGATCAGGAACGCTTCCGCCAGGCCACGGGGCGCCGCCTGCTCGGCATAATCGAACGTCATGCCCCAGGCGGTCCCGTCGCCCAGCAGGTCGCGGAAGCGCGGCAAGTCCTGCGGCGTGGAGATGACGAGTATTTCCCGCACGCCCGCCAGCATTAGCGTCGACAGCGGATAATAGATCATCGGCTTGTCGTAGATCGGCAACAATTGCTTGCTGACGACGCGCGTCATCGGATGCAGCCGCGTGCCCAGGCCGCCGGCGAGGATGATGCCCTTCATGCGCCGCCCGCCGCGCGCAAGCCCAAGCGTTCGCCGCGATAAGCGCCGGCGCGCAGCGGCGCCCACCACGCGCGGTTGGCGACGTACCATGCCACCGTCGCGCGGACACCGCTTTCAAAACTGTGCGACGGGGCCCAACCCAGCGCGCGCTCGGCCTTCGCGGGATCGATCGCATAGCGCCGGTCATGCCCTGGGCGGTCCGCCACGTGGGTGATCAGCTTCTCGCGTGCGCCGATCTCGCGCGAGGGCGCGATCTCATCCAGCACGCGGCAGATCAGCCGCACCATCTCCAGGTTTGCGCGGTCCGCGCGCCCGCCGACGCAATAGGTTTCGCCTGTCTCGCCGTGCATCAGCATGGCGCGTAAAGCGGCGACATGATCCTCGACATGCAGCCAATCGCGCACCTGCAGCCCATCGCCGTACACCGGCAGGGCTTTGCCCTCGAGCGCGTTGAGGATCATCAGCGGCGCCAGTTTCTCTGGAAACTGAAACGGCCCGTAATTGTTCGAGCAATTCGAGATGATCGCCGGCAGGCCATAGGTGTTCGTCCAGGCGCGCACGAGATGATCGGCCGCCGCCTTGCTCGCCGAATAGGGCGAGCGTGGATCGTAAGGCGTATCCTCCCGGAACACGCCTTCGGGGCCCAGGGAGCCGAACACCTCATCGGTCGATACATGCAGGAATTTGAACCGCGCGGCGCGATCAGGCGGCAATGCCTCCCAGTAGCGCAACGCCTCCTCCAGAAGCCGGTGCGTACCGACGATGTTGGTCTCGATGAAATCGGCCGAACCGGTTATCGAACGATCGACATGCGTTTCCGCAGCGAAGTGCGCGACCGCATCCGGCGCAAACGCGGCGAACGTGGCGCGCACCGCGTCGCGATCGCCGATGTCGGCGCGGATGAAGCTGTATTCCGGATGGTCCGCGACGGCGGCGAGCGAGAAGAGGTTCGCCGCGTAGGTGAGCTTGTCCAGATTGCAGACCGACCAGCCTGCCGCGATCGCATCGCGGCAGAAGGCCGATCCGATGAAGCCGGCGCCGCCGGTGACGAGCACCTTCATGCGAACGGCGTAGCAAAAGCGGCGAGACGCGGCCAGCCTTTGTCCCGCTCGGAAAGCACCGCCGGCGCGATAGGCCAGGCGATGCGCAAATCCGGATCGTCGTACGCCACGCCGCCTTCGGAGGGCGGATCGTATTCGTCCGTCGTCTTGTAGAGCACTTGCGTATCGGGCGCAGTCGTCTGGAAGGCGTGCGCGAAGCCTGGCGGAACCCAGAGCTGCGCCCAATTCTCCGCGCTCAGCACCGCGCTCACATGCGCGCCGTATGTGGGCGAACCGCGCCGGATGTCGAGCGCCACATCGAAGATCGCGCCGGCGGTCACGCGCACCAACTTCCCTTGCGCGCGCGGCGGCGCCTGGAAATGCAGGCCGCGCAGCACGCCGGCGGCGGCGGACAGCGAGTGATTGTCCTGCACGAACACGACGCCGGGTACGGCTTCCGCAAACACGCTCGCCTTGAAGGTTTCCGAAAAGAAGCCGCGGTGATCGCCGTGGCGGGCGGGTTCGATCAGCAACACGTCCGGGATGGCCAGGCGCGTGATCTTCATTCGGCGAGGATGCTCTTGCGGGTTTGCTCCTTGGCCATGCCGACAAGCTCCGCATCGACCATTTCGCGCACCAATTCCTCGAACGACGTGGTGTGGCGCCAGCCCAGAACGCGATAGGCCTTGCTGGCGTCGCCCTGCAGCACGTCCACCTCGGTCGGGCGATGATAGCGCTTGTCGATGCTGACGAGCGCCTGGCCGGTCACCGCGTCATGGCCGACCTCGTCGGGCCCCTTGCCGCGCCATTGGACCGTGCGCCCGACGCGGGCGAACGCGCGCTCGGTGAAGTCGCGCACGGAATGGCGCTCACCCGTGGCCAGCACGTAATCGTCCGGCTTGTCCTGCTGCAGCATCAGCCACATGCCCTCGACGTAGTCGCGCGCGTGGCCCCAATCGCGCTCCGCCTCCAAATTGCCGAGATAAAGCCGGTCCTGCAGGCCCAACTCGATGGCGGCCACGCCGCGGGCGATCTTGCGGGTGACGAACGTCTCCCCGCGCACCGGGCTTTCATGATTGAACAAGATGCCGTTCGAGGCGTGGATGCCGTAGGCTTCGCGGTAATTCACCGTGATCCAGTAGCCGTAAAGCTTCGCCGCGCCGTAAGGACTGCGCGGATAGAAGGGCGTCGTTTCCGATTGCGGCACCTCCGCCGCCTTGCCGTACAGCTCGGACGTGGAGGCCTGATAGAAGCGCGTGCGGTCCGCCAATTTCAGAATGCGCAGCGCCTCCAGCAGCCGCAGCACGCCGAGGCCGTCGGCGTTTCCGGTGTATTCGGCGGTCTCGAAGCTCACCTGCACATGACTTTGGGCGGCGAGATTGTAGATCTCGTCGGGCTGCACCTCCTGCACCAGGCGGATGAGGTTCGTCGCGTCCGTCATGTCGCCATAGTGCAGGAAGAAGGCCGCGCCCTTCTCGTGGGGATCGACATAGAGATCATCCACGCGCTGCGTGTTGAAGGAGGAGGAGCGGCGTTTCAGCCCATGCACCTCATAGCCCTTCGCAAGCAGCAGCCGCGCGAGATAGGCGCCGTCCTGGCCCGTCACGCCGGTGATCAAAGCGCGCTTCATCGAACCTCCAAAACGCCTATCGCCCTGCCTAGCAGAGCGGGCGGGACGAAAACAGCCGCAGCCTTTAAGCCGCGCCCGCGTGCGCGTTGTGTAGCCCTTCTTTTGGCTTTAAGTGGGCCGAAAGGGCCGCCGCGCGATGCTAGGCGGATCATGCGCGCAGGATTCCCGTCAACCCTCATGCCTTCTGAAGCACTTGAACGGGAAGGAAATTCCGCCAAGGGCGGGTTTAGCCTCCTGCCCGCGACGGCGGCCGGCTGGGCGTGGTTCGCCGCCAAGCTGGCGTTCAGCGCCGGCCTTCTGGCGTTCGCCCTTTCCCGCGTCGACGTCGCCAGCGCGCTGGCCGCCGCGAAGGACATGGCCCCCGCGCCGCTGGCGGCGGCGATGGCGTGCGTCGTCGTCAGCGTGTTCCTTGTGGCGCTGCGTTGGCGGCTTCTGCTGCGCGCGGAAGCGCCGTTGCCCTACCGCCAGGTGACGTCGATCGTATTCACCTCGCAATTCGTCGGTCAGGTGCTGCCTGCCGGCGTCGGCCAGGATGCGGTGCGCGTTTGGCTCGCCACGCGCGCGAAAGCACCGCTCGCAGCGGCCCTTTCCTCCATCGTGCTCGACCGCTTATGCGGCATGATCGCGCTGGTGGCGTTGATCCTGGTCGGCGCGCCGCGTCTCGCGGCGCTGGGCGGGGCGGCGCAAACGCAAGCCGCCGCCGCGACTGTCGGCCTTTTCGCTCTGGCCGTGGCGATCGTGATCGCATGCTTGCTCGCCTTTCCGCCGCCGGGCGGCCTGCCGCGCCGGATCGAAGCGCTCTGGCTGCGGGCGCGGCTGAGCGCCCGCCAGCTCTGTTCGCCCGCGGGGCTCGCCGCCGCCGGCGTTTCGCTCGGCGTGCACGCGGTGCTGGTGCTGGCGATGTGGCTGATCGCGCTGGGCGTCGGCGCCAAGCCCAGCCTGCTCGACGCGTTCGCCGCCGTCCCGCCGGCGATCTTCCTTTCCATGCTGCCGATCAGCGTCAACGGCTGGGGCGTGCGCGAAGGCGTTCTGGTGTTGAGTTTGGGCCTCGCCGGCGTCAGCGCGCCCTTGGCGCTGCTCACGTCTCTGCTATTCGGATTGGCCATGCTGATCACTTCTCTGCCGGGCGCGGCCATCCTGCTCGCCGCACGGCGTGCGCCATGACCGACGCCGCCCTCGCCGAAGCGCCCGCCGTCGCCGCACAAGCCAGCCCGCGCAACCGCGCGATCGCCGGCATCTTCGATAAGCTCGCTCCCCAGCGCGCCGAATGGCGCGCGCGCAACGCCTATTATTACCACCGCGACCTCGATTATTTCCGATTCCTCGCGCCCGAGGGACTCGACGTGCTGGAGATCGGCTGCGGCGGCGGCGACCTGCTGGCCGGGCTGCGCCCACGCCGCGGCGTCGGCCTCGACATCAGCGCCGGCATGGTCGAAGTCGCGCGGCGCAACCATCCCGGCCTCACCTTTCACGCGCGCGACGCCGAGGCGCCCGGCGCGCTCGACGATCTGGGGACGTTCGACATCATCGTGCTGTCCGACACGATCGGCTATCTCGAAGATGTCGCCACCTTCTTCCGCAAGCTGAAGCCGGCGCTGAAGCCCGAAACGCGGGTGATCGTCGCCTACTATTCCCGCCTCTGGGAGCCGATCCTGCAGGCGGGCGTAGCGCTCGGCATGCGGATGCCGACGCCGGCGCTCTCCTGGCTCTCGACAGCCGACATCATGAGCATGATGGAATACGGCGATCTGGAGCCGATCCGGCGCGATTGGCGCTTCCTCGTTCCCCGTGCGCTGCTGGGCTTTGGCGATCTGATCAACCGCTGGCTGGCGCCGCTGCCCGGCTTGCGCCGCCTCTGCCTGCGCAATTATGTGGTGGCGCGCCCGGCGCCCGCCGCGCAAGCGCCAGGCCTCGCGCCTTCGTGCAGCGTGCTGATCCCGTGCCGCAACGAGCGCGGCAATATCGAAAACGCAGTGAAACGCCTGCCGGTCTTCGCACCCGATCAGGAGATCATCTTCATCGAGGGCCATTCCTCGGACGGCACGTTCGAGGAATGCGAGCGCGTACGCGCCGCCTACCCCGACCGCACGATCCGCGTGCTGCGCCAAACCGGCAAGGGCAAGGGCGATGCGATGCGCCTGGGCTTCGCCGCGGCCAAAGGCGATATCGTACTGATCCTCGACGCCGATCTCACCGTGCGCCCGGAGGACATGCCGAAATTCTACGACCTGCTCGCCAACCGGCGCGGCGAGTTCGTGAATGGCACGCGCCTCGTTTACCCCCGCCAGGAGGCGGCGATGCGCGGCCTCAATTATCTCGGCAACCGTTTCTTCGCCGGCTTGTTCAGCTTCCTGCTGAACCAGCGCCTGACGGATACGCTGTGCGGCACCAAGGCGATGTGGCGCGTGGATTACGAGCGGCTGGCGCGCAACCGCGTCTATTTCGGCGATTTCGATCCCTTCGGCGATTTCGACATGCTGCTCGGCGCGTCGAAGATGAACCTCAGAATCGTCGAGCTGCCGGTGCGCTATTACGCGCGCGAATATGGCGAGCCGCAGATTTCGCGCTTCCGCGACGGCTTCCTGCTGCTGCGCATGTCGGCCTTCGCATGGCGCAAGCTGAAAGCGATTTGACGCCGCAGGCCGCATCCGAGCCGATCGCGGACTACCGCCGCATCTGGGCGGAAAAACCGGTGCTGCGCGCCGTCTATGGCGATCTCTTCGCGCGGATGCTAGCGCGCCGTGCGCCGGGCCCCGCTCTCGAGATCGGCGGCGGCGTGGGCGGCCTCAAGGCGCTGGCGCCCGATATTCTCGCCTCCGACATCCAGCCTGCACCCTGGCTCGATCTCGTGGCCGATGCGCAGGCGCTGCCCTTCGCGAATGGCGCGCTCTCCACCATCTTCCTGCTCGACGTGCTCCACCACGTCGAATTCCCGGCGCGCTTTTTCCGCGAGGCGGCGCGGGTGCTGCGCCCGGGCGGGCGCGTGGTGATGATCGAGCCGGCAATCACGCCGGGTTCGCAAGCCTTCTACCGCTTCATCCACCAGGAGCCTGTGCGCATGCGCGCCGATCCCCTGATCGACGGCGCCCCCGATCCCGCGCGCGACCCTTACGATTCCAATCAAGCGATCCCGACCTTGATCGCCACGCGGAATCGTACGCGTTTCCATGCCGCATTTCCGCAGCTGCGCATCACAGAAGTGAGCTGGTTTTCTTTCCTCGCTTATCCGTTGAGCGGCGGCTTCCAACGTTGGTCCGCACTGCCGGCGGCGGCGGCGAAGCCGCTGCTCGCGTTCGAACGCGCGCTGGAGCGCCCGCTGGGCCGCGCCTTCGGCTTCCGCATGCTGCTGACGATCGAACGCCTCTAGGCTTCGTTCGGCGCGACGTGCGCGAGATACCAGGCGTAGGTTTCCGCCAGCCCTTCGCGCAACGCGATCTTCGGCCGCCAGCCCAACCCCAGCATGCGCTCCGCGCTCAGCAGCTTGCGCGGGGTGCCGTCCGGTTTCGCCGTATCGCGTGCGATTTCGCCCTGAAAGCCCACGACCTCGCCGATCAGCCGCGCCAGATCGTAGATCGCGATATCTTCGCCGGAGCCGACATTGATTTGCGCCTCGTCGGAATAGAAGCGCAGCAGATGCACCAATGCATCGGCGCAATCGTCGACATGCAGGAATTCGCGCCGTGGCGCGCCAGTGCCCCAGATCGTCATCGCGGCGTCGCCGGCGACCTTCGCGGCATGCGCCTTGCGGATCAGCGCCGGCACGACATGGCTCAGCTGCAGATCGAAATTGTCGCCCGGCCCATAGAGATTGGTCGGCATCGCGCTGATGAAATCGGCGCCGTGCTGGCGGCGGAACGCCTGGCACAATTTGATGCCGGCGATCTTCGCCACGGCGTACCATTCGTTCGTGGGTTCGAGCGCGCCGGAAAGCAGTGAGTCTTCGTGGATCGGCTGCTCGGCGAATTTCGGGTACACGCAGGAAGAGCCGAGGAAGAGGAATTTCTCGACGCCGTAGCGATGCAGCGCGCCCACCACGTTCGTCTCGATCACGAGATTGTCGTAGATGAAATCGGCCGGCGCCGAATCGTTGGCCACGATACCGCCGACGCGCGCCGCCGCCATGATCGCCGCATCCGGGCGCGCCGCGCGCACCCAGGCCTGGACCGCGGCCTGATCCATGAGATCCAGCTCTTCGCGCGTCGCCGTCAGGATCGTGCAATCCTCACGCGCCAGCCGGCGCATGAGCGCGGAGCCCACCAGCCCGCGATGCCCCGCGACCCAGATCCGCTTGCCCCTCAATTCATAGGGAATCGGCGCTTTCATGCGCGGCGACCATAAAGCGCAAGCCGCGCGCGGCGCAATTGCCTAGCTCCGCGAAGCCGCGTAGCTGGCGTGTCATGCGCGATTTCATCCTCACCCTTTCCTGCCCGGACCGGATCGGCGTCGTCGCCGCCGTCTCGGGCTTTCTCGCAGGGCAAAGCTGCAACATCCTGGAGAGCGCCCAGTTCGGCGATCGCGCGACGGGCGAGTTCTTCATGCGCGTGGTGTTCCAGGCGCCAGACGATGCTTCCCTCGCCGGCCTCGAGGCTGCGTTCGCGCCCGCCGCACAGGCTTTCGCAATGGCGTGCGCCTTCCACGACGCGGCGGCGAAAACGCCGACCCTGATCATGGTGTCGCGCCACGGCCATTGCCTCAACGACCTCATGTTCCGTTGGCGCTTCGGCGATCTGCCGATCGATCTGCGCGCCGTCGTCTCCAATCACGAAGATTTCCGTGGCCTTGTCGAGCAGGCCGGCCTGCCGTTCCACTATTTGCCCGTCGCGGCCGAAACCAAGGCCGCGCAGGAGCGCGCGCTGCTGGAGATTGTGGCGAAGGCCGGCGTCGAACTCGTTGTGCTTGCGCGTTACATGCAGGTGCTTTCTGCGGAAACCTGCGCGCGCCTGCGCGGGCGCGTAATCAACATCCATCACTCGTTTCTCCCAGGCTTCAAGGGCGCGCGCCCCTATCACCGCGCGCATGCGCGCGGCGTGAAGCTGATCGGCGCCACGGCGCATTATGTCAGCGAAGATCTGGATGAAGGCCCGATCATCGAGCAGGCGACCGAGCGCGTGCATCACGGCCAGTCTGTTCAGGATTTCATCGCCGCCGGGCGCGACGTCGAGGCGATCGTGCTGTCGCGCGCGGTGAAATGGCATGCCGAACGCCGCGTGCTGCTGAACGGCGCGAAGACGGTGGTGTTCAGTTAACCGTTCAGCCAGCCCTTCAGCCAAGTGGTGAAGCGCGGAATCCCTTCCTCGATCGAGGTTTTCGGTTCGAAGCCGAAATCGGCGGTGGCGCGGGCATGATCGGCGAACGTGGCGGAGACTTCCGTCTTGAGCTGCGCCACGAGGCGGCGATCGGCCTTCCGGCCCAGCGCGCGCTCGATGCAATCCACCAGCTCCAGCACGGTCGCCGGGCGCGAATTGCCGATATTGTAGAGCCGGTGCGCGCCGTCCGCGGCGGGCGCCGCCGCAATGCGCGCGATCGCCGGGGCCACGTCCTCGATATAGGTGAAATCGCGCGCCAGCTTGCCTTCGCCGTACAATTCGATCGGCTGCCCGCGCAGTATCTTCTCGCTGAACGTCCAATAGGCCATGTCCGGCCGGCCCCACGGGCCATAGACGGTGAAGAAGCGCAGCCCTGTCTGCGGCAGGCCATGCAGATGCGCGTAGGTTTCGCTCATCAGCTCGCACGCGCGCTTGGTGGCGGCGTAAAGCGAGCGCGGCGCATCGCAGCGGTCGCTTTCGCGGAACGGCCCGTCGCTGCGGTCGCCATACACGGAAGACGACGACGCGTAAACGAAATGGCGCAAGCCATCGAGGCCGCGCGCATATTCGAGCATCGCCAGATGCCCCTTGAGGTTGGAATGCTCGTACGCGAACGGCGCCTCAAGCGAATAGCGCACGCCCGCTTGCGCCGCGAGATGGATTACCTGCGTGACGCCCGGCGGCGCCGCCGCGCGCAGCGCATCGATGTCCGCGACGTCGACCTCTGCGAATCGGAAGCCGCCGCGCCCCGCCAGCTGCGCCAGGCGCGCGCGCTTCAGCGCCACATCATAATAATCGTTGAGGGAATCGACGCCGAACACCGCCTCGCCCTCGTCGAGCAAGCGGGAAGCGACGTGAAATCCAATGAAACCGGCGGCCCCGGTGACCAGATACATCAAGCGGCCAGATACATCAGGTGACCAGATACATCATGCGTCTCGGGCGCCTGGCGCTGCCTTAGGGGATCGCCCCGATGGCGTCAACGGCGGGCGCGGCGGCGCGCGGCCTTCACGCTGAAACGATCTCGAACTCCGGCAGCGGAAACACGAAGCGCCCGCCGCGCGCCAGGAAGCCTGTTTCGCGCGCAAGGAAGGCGTCGCGGAAATGCCAGGGCAGTGCGAGATAATAGTCCGGTCGGGCGGCGCGCGAATCCTCTTCCGAGATAATGGGGATGCGCGAACCCGGCGTCACTGCGCCCCATTTTTCCGGGTTGCGATCGGCAATGGCGGGCAGCAGATCGGGGCCGACGCCCAGGCATTGCAGCAGCGTGTTGCCCTTGGTGGAGGCGCCATAGCCGTGCACCACGCGCCCCGCCGCACGCTGGCGCGCCAGGAAGCCGATCGTGTTTATGCGCGCCTGCTGCAGCCGCGCGTGAAACGCCGCCAGCGCGCCGCCTTCACCCGCCGCGAGCCCCGCCTCCTGCGCGTGCAGCGTCTCCAGCGCGGCGGTGTTGGTCGCGTACGGGGCGCGGTCGTGCGCGATCCATACCTGAAAGCTGCCGCCGTTCACGTCGTTCAGGCGCGCGTCGATCACGCGCAGGCCGTGGCGCGCGGCCAGCCGCTCGATCTGGGCGAGGCCGTAATATTCCAGATGCTCGTGGCAGATCGTGTCGAACGCGTTGCGCGCGAGCATCGTGGGCAGATAGCTCTGCTCCGTGATCCAGACGCCGTCAGGTGCGAGCACGCCGGCCACGTCCGCCGCGAACGCGTTGGGATCGGGCAGATCGTAGAGCATCGCGATGCTTGTCACGATCCGCGCCTGCGCGCCGGGCACGAGCGCTGCGAACCCCGCAGCGGTGAAGAAATCCGCCGCCCGCAACGCGCCAGCGGGATAGAATGCCGCGAACCGCGCGCTGGTCGGATCCATGCCGACGAGGCGGACGCCCGCCGGATAACAAGACAGCAGCGTCCCATCGTTGCTGCCGATGTCGAGAACGGTTTCGCCGGCCGCCAGGCCGACGCGCCGGGCGGCGGCCTCCGCGATGCCGGCCAGATGGCCGATCATGCTTTCGTTCAGGCCCGAGCGATAACCGTAGCCGCCGCGAAACAGGCTCTCGAGCGCAAAATCGTGCTGCAGCTGCACCAGCCCGCACGCTGCACACTGGCCCATGTCCAGCGGGCCGGCGGGCGGATCGGCCTCGCCTTTGCGTGGAAACGCCCCGCACGAGGCCAAAATCCCCAACGAAAAGAGCGGTCGCACGGGGCCGGCGCACAGCCGGCAATGCGGAATGGGAACGCCGAACGCCGCTGGCGCGGCGTCGCGGCGCGGGGCGGTCTTCGCCGAAGTCCGATGCGCAGCCATTGCAGCCGAGGCTGGACAGACTTGGTTAAGATTCCGCTGCGCTCGCCGGCTTTTGCCGCTGCGCGCGGGGGCTGCTAACGCTGGATGCGCTCATGGCCGAAACCATCATCGTCATCCCCGCGCGCTACGCCTCGACACGCCTGCCGGGCAAGCCGCTCGCCCCGATTGCCGGGCGTGCGATGATCGAACGGGTGTGGCGCATCGCGCGCGCCGCCGGCTGCCGCACGCTGGTCGCGACCGACCACGAGGCGATCGCCGCCGCGGTCCGCGCGTTCGGCGGCGAAGCGGTGATGACGCCGCCCGAATGCCGCAACGGCACCGAGCGTGCGCTCGCCGCGATCGACGCGCTGGGCCTTGCGCCCGACGTGGTGGTGAACCTGCAGGGCGACGCGCCGATCACGCCGCCCTGGGTGATCGGCGCGATGATCGAAGCGATGCAGGCGCCGGGCGCCGAGATCGGCACGCCTGCGGTGCGCCTCACGGGCGAAGCCGCGCGCCAGTTCATCGCGGAAAAGAAGGACACGCCTGCCTCCGGCACGACGGTGGTGATGAACCGCGCCGGCGAGGCGCTTTATTTTTCCAAGGCCGTGCTGCCCTTCTCGCGCACGGGCGCGCCTGCGGAAATCTTCCGCCATATCGGCCTGTACGCGTACCGGCTCGATGCGCTGCGCCGGCTGATCGCCTTGCCGGAAACGCCGCTCGAAAAAAGCGAGCAGCTGGAGCAATTGCGCGCGCTGGAGCATGGCATGCGCATCCGCGTCGCCGTCGTGGATTATCGCGGCCGCTCGCATGCTTCCGTGGATTCCCCGGAAGACGTGGCGCGCGTGGAGGCGATCATCGCGCGCGAAGGGGAATTGCTTGCCGATTGAGCTGCTGCTCGCGCGCCACGGCAACACCTTCGCCAAAGGCGATAAGGTCGTTTGGGTCGGCGCGCGCACCGATCTGGCGTTGACGGCGGAAGGCGAAGCCCAGGCGCTGCGGCTGCATGCGGCGCTGGCCGCAGAGCCCCCGGCCTACGCGCTGACGGGGCCGCTTCAGCGCACGCGCCGCCACGCCGAACTGGCGCTGGGCGGTGGCGCGGTGATCGAAATCCGCGATGCGCTGCGCGAAATCGATTACGGCGCCTGGGAAGCGCTTTCCACGGACGAGATTCATGCGCGCGGCGGCGGCGAGGCATTGACGCGCTGGGATCAGCACTCAGTGTGGCCAGCCGCCCCCGGCTGGACGCCAAGCGAAGCGCAGATGCTCTCGAACGCGCGCGAAATCCTGGCGGAAGTCGCCGCGCGCGCCGCGCCGCGCGCGCTGATCGTGTCGAGCAACGGCGTGCTGCGCTTCTTCGCGCGCTGCGCAGAAAACGCCGAAGGCGTACCCGATCTCAAGGTGCGCACCGGCCACGTCTGCCGCATGGCGCATGACGCCGGGCGCTGGCGCGTCGAAGCGTGGAACCTCGCGCCCGAAGCGCTTTAATTTCCGCAAGTCATCCATACTCGGCTCCAGCAAGAGCTGGGGCTCAGAAACGCTGGCGTTCCATCCAACTTGGCCGTCCGCATGACTATAGGCGCGCAGGAGCCGAGCGGCGGCGGAAACGCTTTAGAACAGCCCCGCCATACGCAGCCGATGCAGGATGCCGATATGCGAAAGCTGCCCGTAGGAGCCGTCTTCCACGAAGCCGGCGATTTCTTCAGGCGTCGCGAAATAGGCGTTGATCTCCTCCGTCTCGTCGAGCGTCTGCACGGCGGCTTCGCCCGCGGCGTGGCACGAGAAGATGTGGATCATGTTCGAGTGCGTCGCCGGATTGGGGCTGTAGGCGCCGTGATAACGCCAATCGACGCCGCTCAATCCGGCTTCCTCGCGCAATTCGCGCGCCGCGCCCTCTTCAGGCGTCTCGCCTTCCTCCAGCATCCCGCCCGGCAATTCGCGCACCACCTTGCCAGCGCCGTGGCGATACTGATCGACGAGGCACAGCCTGCCCGCCCCGTCGAAGCAGGCGACGTGCACCCAATCGGGATAGCGCAGCACGTAATAGGGATCGAGGCGCACGCCGTCCTCGCGCACGCAGGCGTCGGCCCGCACGTCGATCCAGCGGTCCTTCAGCGCCA
>JBFWWB010000021.1:0-26473 GCA_050246435.1 Hyphomonadaceae bacterium | reverse complement strand
CAGCGCCGGATCGAGCGCACCGGTCACCGCCATGTGGTGCGCCCGCAATAGCCCTGCAACGGTAAGCGAGTCCCTTATGGCGCCGGAGACGGCCATCTCCAACGCCTCACGGAAGGGTATGGCGCGCTGAGAAAGTATTTCCGTCTCCTCAGGTGCGGCGGCCCCCGGCGTCAAATCGTGCGCCAGGAAAATGACGGCCTCTTCGTCGGTTACCGAATTGGAGAGGTCCATGCGCAGGATTTCGCGCAAAGCCCCGGCGCTGAGTCCGGTTTCTTCGGCGAGCTCGCGCCGCGCCGTTTCCGCTGGGGTTTCGCCGGGATCGCCACCCCCCTCGGGGATTTCCCAGGAATAGCGCCCGAGTGGAAACCGCCACTGCCCTACCAGGCGCACGCGGCCTTCCGCATCGATCGGCGCCACGCCCACCGCCAGCTTCTTGAATCGCACCACCGCATAGACAGCGGGTCTGCCCGCGGGGTTCACGACGTCGCGCTCGTCCACCGCGATCCACGGATTGTCGAACACGCGCCGTTCGCCGCGCACCGTCCAGGGATTGCGGCTTTCGTCGCCCGCCATGCTTAGCCGCGCCCGCGATAGGCCGCCTCGTCCGGCCCGGGCAGCCAGAGATTCTCCGGCGCAGGGCCGGTCTGCCAATAGACGTCGATCGGCATGCCGCCCCGCGGGTTCCACAGCCCGGCGATGCGCAGCCAGCGCGGCTCGATCGCCGCCACGATCCGCTTGCCAACCGCCACCGTGCAATCCTCGTGGAAGGCGCCATGGTTGCGGAAGCTCTGCAGGTAGAGCTTGAGGCTCTTGCTCTCCACCAGCCAATCGCCCGGCGCATAATCGATCACTAGGCGGGCGAAGTCCGGCTGGCCGGTGACCGGGCAGATGGAGGTGAATTCGGGCGCCTGAAAGCGCGCCAAGTAGAGGGCGTCCGGGTGCGGATTGGGCACGCGCTCCAGCGCCGCGGCCGCCGGATCGGCGGGGACCGGCGCTTTTACGCCCAGTTGGGTGAGGCCGGAGAAGGGATCAGCCATGGCCCCGGCAGTAGCGCTGAGGGCCCCAACACACAAGGCGCGCTCCCTTCTCCGCTCATTTTTGCGGCGCCCATGGGCAGGCGGGGGCAAAAAAGCATCAATTCACACCCCAAAGTGTGCGTTTGGAGACACAGGGCCTGCCCTCCGGCGCAATCCACGCACATCTACGCGCCGTTGTTTGGTTTTCGTTAACCCCGGTTAGCGAAATCCTGCTGGCGGCGCGGGCGACCTCCGCGCGTTTAGGGGATAGACATATGAAAAAGTTTCTCAGCGCGGCCGCAGCGGTGGGTGCGCTCTTCGGCGCCAGCGCCGCGGTCTCCACGGCCCACGCTGACGTCGCCTATTCCGGCAATATCGCGCTCGCGACGGATTATGCCTTCCGCGGCATCTCCCAGACGGACGAAAACCCCGCCGTTCAGGGCGGCTTCGACGTCACGATGGGCCAATTCTATGCCGGCACCTGGGCGTCGAACATCAATTTCGGCTCGGGCGGCGCGAACGCGGAAATCGACCTCTACGCCGGCTTCAAGCCGACGCTGGGCCCCGTCGCGCTCGACATCGGCGCGATCGGCTATTTCTATCCGGCCGCCGCCGATGACGCCCCGGCCGGCGAACTCGACTTCTACGAACTTTACGTGAAGCCCTCGATCAGCCCGATGGAAGGCCTCACGCTCGGCGCGGCGCTCTATTACTCGCCGGAATTCCAAACGGAAGTGGGCGACACCTTCTACTACGAAGCCAACGCCGCGTTCGCGGTGTCGGATTTGGTGTCGGTCTCGGGCGCAGTTGGCCACCAAACCGAAACCGACGTCGCCGGCTTCTTCGGCGGCGAAGACAGCTACACGACGTGGAACGTCGGCGGCACGCTGTCGGTGAAGGGCTTCGGCCTTGACCTGCGCTATGTCGGCACGGACGTGGACAATGTCGCTGCGTTCGACGATCGCGTGATCTTCTCGATCAAGCGCGCGCTGTAATCCCAGCAAAAGCGTCTGCGTCCTTCGGGGGATGAAGGACGTGGACGGCGACGGCCGCGCCCATGGGCGCGGCCGTTTGCTTTTGGATCGACCGATATAGGAGATGTGGGCCGCAGGGCTCACCGGCGCGACCCGCTGGGCTCCCCGCAGGCGGTGGGGGGATCAGGGAGCCCAGCGGCGCCCCAAAGAGACTACGAGAGCCTCCGGAAGCCCCTTAGCTTGCCGTCGCGATCTATAACAAAAGGTATAGGCCGATCGCCGTAAGAATGGAAGGCGCTTTCGCGGACCCACCGCGGACCCGCCGGCGCACGCGCACACGCTGCGCTGGTGCGGACGGCGGGACTCGAACCCGCACCACCCTTTCGGGCGCGCGGATTTTAAGTCCGCTGCGTCTACCGGTTTCGCCACGTCCGCCTAATGCGCGCCGCCGATCCTACAGCGCTTCGCCGCCGGTGCGAGGGCAGAGGCGCGCAAATACTCTTTCGGTTAGTGGCAAATCACAATCGCTTGACTTCATCAGTTTACCGGTGTCGCCTGCCTGCTGGCCGGGAACCGGCTGAAAGATAAAATCGGGGAAGAGACGCATGAGCCAGAGCCAGGAGGCGGCTGGCGCAGCCGGCGCCGGCGCGCATATCGCGGACGCCGCCGCCCGACCGCTTTGGCGCAAGGCGCCGGTGGCCGCGATTGCGCTGCCCCAGCGCGCGGTGATGACGACATTGGGCGTATTCCTCGCACCCTACCTGGCTGGCCAAATGGGCGTGGCGCACGCCGTCGTCGGCGCCACAATCGGATTGGTGCGCCAGTTTGACGTGCCGTTCGATCCGCTGTGCGGCATGATGATCGATCGCACGCGCACGCGCTTCGGGCGCTATCGCGTGTGGATGGCGCTGGGCGCGCCGGTTCTTATGCTTGCGCTCTACATGATCATCCACGCGCGCGCGGGCGTCACGCAGCCCTACCTGATCATCTGGCTTCTGGTGCTCTACATGGGCTTGTCGATTTGGGAGCTTTCGCTCTCGGCGTGGGCGTCCTCGTTGGCCAAGGATTATCATGATCGTTCGCGCCTTTTCGGCGTCATTCAAGCGGTCGGCGTGACTGGATCGTCGCTGATCCTGCTTATTCCCGTGATCTTCGAACATACCGGTCGCGGCGACGCCGGCATCGTCCATGCGATGGGATGGTCTGAAATCGTCGCGATACCGATCGCGTGTGCAGTCGCTGTGCTGCTTACACCGGAGCGGCCGAGCGCGCCGAGCGCGAAATCCGCCTTTCGCTTGCGGGACTATTGGGAAATTATCCGCCAGCCGAACATGATCCGCATCATCCTCGCGGATCTATTCTTCACGTTGGGGCCAGGCTGGGTCGGCGCGACGCTGCTATTCTACATCACGCGCGGCAAAGGCCTCACGACTGGCGATTTCGGCCTGTTGCTTCTGCTCTACACGTTTATCGGCGTGTTCGGCGCGCCGTTCATGGCGCGCGTGGCGCAGAAAATTTCCAAGCCGAGGGCCGTGATGATTTGCGCTGCAGGCTTCGCCACCACGATTGCGTGCTGGCCGCTCGTGCCGCAGCACAGCTTCGCGGGATGTCTCGCCCAGATGCTTCCATCGGGCATATTCGGCTCCGGCTTCACGTTGCTGATCCGCGCAATGACCGGCGATGTCGCCGATCAGGTGCGCCTTGAGCAAGGCAAGGAGCGCGCGGCGCTGATGTATGCGCTGACATCCCTTACGACGAAGATATCGGGCGCGCTTTCGATCACCATCACCTATTTCCTGCTGGACGAGGTAGGCTTTAACGCGAAAGGCGCCAACACCGCCGAGGCGCTGTCGGGCTTGCAGCTGATCACCGTAGCGGGGCCGGCGGTGTTGTGCGGCTTCGGCGCGTTGAGCCTGCTGGGCTACTCGCTGACGCCGGCGCGCCACGCCGAAATCCGCCGCCAGCTGGATGAGCGCGACCGCCTGGCTGAAAATACCGCTTAGGCGGCGGCGACCAGTTCGCGCAGATCGCCATCCTCCAGCCCATCGAGTTCCGGATCGGCCACCGCAGCGCGCGCTTCAGGCGGGGCGAGCGTCTGTTCCAGCCCGCGCAACGCGGTGTGCAGGCCCGCGCCGGGATGCGCACGGTTGAGCGCAAGCCCCTTCAGCACCCAGACGAAATGATGCTTCTCCCAGCGGTCCAGCCCGCCGACGGCGCCCAGCCGGTCGAACACTGAAAGCGCGGTCGCGCGCACCTCTTCCAGCGTCGCATCGCCCGCTTCCACTCGCGGCCAGATGCCGTCGACCAGCGCGGTCAGCCGCGCCCGTTCGCTCTCTTCCACGCCCATCTCCATCAGCCGGGGGGAAGAGTTGAACGATTTGAGACGCCCGTCACCTGCCCGTCATCGAACGCTCACAAGCCGGCGCAGGGGCGCTGCTAGCGGTTGACGACTTTGAAATCGCCCATGGTGAGGAAGATCACCGGCCCTTCCGTGGGCGCGCGATAGGCGCCGACGGCCGCGTTCACCTTCATCGCCACCGCCGTCAGCCCCCAGGCTTCGCTTTCCGACGCGCGCACGCAGGGCGCGGTCAGCTCCGGCAGACCGTGCTTGTCGCCGAACCAGCGGGTGCGTTCCGCCGAAGCGCGCAGGCGCACGCGCACGGAGGGGTGGTCCCAAGCCCAGGTGAACGTCTCGTTGCGGGGATTCCAGGCGCCGATGATCTGCACCGGCGCCGAAACCAGGGCGCCGTCGCGCCGATCGAACTGGATGAGCCCGCTATTTTGATCCACCGTCCAGCGGCTATCGCCCAGGCCCAGCTTGCGCGACAGGATTTGCGAGCGCTGGTTCAGCTCCGCCCAGGCTTCGGCCCAGTAGCGGTCGACGTCGACGGGCTCGCCCTCCCACGCGCTCCATGCGGCGTGTTTGCGTTTCCCGCCAAGCTTGATCGTCGGCCACCGCATGCGCCCGTCCGCTCTCGCGCCGGCCCATAAACCATAATCCGCCTGTTTGGGAAGTTAATCACACCTCATCGGGAAGCTTCCGCCCGCCCCTGCCCAAGGTCAGCGCTTTGACAATCCCGCGCAGAGTGCGCACCTCCTGCACGCTGAGGCCGGCGCGCAGGAACATCGCGCGGATGTTGCGCTGCATCAGGGGCGTCTTGTCCGGGGGATGGAAGAAACGCCCGCGCGTCAGCTCCGCCTCCAAATGCTGGAAGAATTCCTCCAGTTCGCCTTGCGTGGCGCGCTCGCCTTCGGGGGCGGCGAACCAGGACGGCGCGTCGCCCGCTTGGCGCGCCTCCCCGTAGACGAAACAGAACAAAGCCGCCGCCTGCGCCAGGTTGAGCGAGGCGAACGCCGGGTTCACCGGATAGGTCACGATCGCATCGGCGCGGGCGATCTCGTCATTGCTGAGCCCATCGGCCTCCGGGCCGAACAGCACGCACGGTTTCTGCCCCGCCGCGATCAGCGCGCGTAGGGCGGCGGCGGCTTCGCGCGGAGACCAGACGGGCTTTTCCATCTCCCGCGGGCGCGCGGTGGCCGCGAGCACGAAGGTGCAATCGGCGATCGCATCGCCGAGGCGCCATTCCACGCGGGCGTTTTCGAGCACCCGGTCGGCCCCCGAGGCCACGGCGTGCGCCTTGGGGTTCGGCCAGCGGTCGCGCGGCTCCACCAGGCGCATGCCGCAGAGCCCGAAATTGAGCATCGCGCGCGCCACCGCGCCGATATTCTCCCCCATCTGCGGGCGCACCAGCACAATGGCGGGCCATTCCTCCTCGATCGGGGGCGGCATGTTCGCGGCGCGAGCCATGAGCGGAAATTCGCCTCGCTGCAGCTGTTCCCTTCGCAGGGACGCCTGTGAATTGATATGATCGCGCCGCGGGAGGCGGCCCGATGGCGGACGTTTTCATTTCCCATGCGCGCGGCGATCGCAAGCGCGTGGCGCCCATGGCGGCGGCGCTGGAGGCCGAAGGCTTCGCCGTCGCCTGGGACGATCAAGGCCGCGGCGAGGATGCGCCGCGCGCGCTGGCCGGCGCGCGCTGCGTGATCGTGTGCTGGAGCCGCGCCTCGGTGCGCTCGGAAGCGGCGTTGCGCGAAGCCACCCAGGCCTACAATCAGCGCAAGCTCGCCCCCGCCATGCTGCAGGCAGTGGAGCCGCCCTTGCCGTTCAACATGGTGGAAAGCGCCGATCTCACCCAATGGCGCGGCGACGGCGAAGATCGCGCCTGGCGCGCTCTTCTGCACGAGGTGCGCGCGCTGGCTGGCGGCGAGGCCGGCGCCGGCCTCGGCCGGGCGACGCCCGCGCCCATCACGCCCTACGCGCCAGAGGAAGAAGCTGTCGCCATCGAAACTCGCCCGCGCCTTAAGGCGATCGGCGCGCCGGTGGCGCGCTGGACCTTGGCGGCTTGCGTCGCCGCGGCGGTGATCGCGGGCCTGTTCTGGGCCGGGCCGCAGATCGCGCGCTTCACCAGCAGCCACCCCTTGCCCGCGATCGCGTTCGGCCGCCCCGCCCCGAGCCAAGCGCAGGCCGCCCCCGGCGCGCCCGCCGCCGAGGCCGACGGCGCCGGCGAGCCCGCTTCTGCGCCCGAACGGTGAGGCGCGCGCCGCGTCGCGTTTGCGCTGACGCACGGGCATGTTAGGACGGCGCGGCGCGGCTCCGCGCGCTTTCCCATACCCGCACGACGCGCGTCCGCGCCCCCGCTTCAGAGGAATGACAGATGGCGAAGATCAAGGTCGACAATCCAGTTGTCGATATCGACGGCGATGAGATGACCCGGATCATCTGGAAGCTCATCAAGGATAAGCTGATCTTCCCATATCTCGATCTGAAGCTCGATTATTACGACCTCGGCGTCGAACACCGCGACGCCACCGCCGATCAAGTCACGATAGACGCCGCCAACGCCACGAAAAAGTATGGCGTCGCCGTCAAATGCGCGACAATCACGCCGGATGAAGCGCGCGTTGAGGAATTCAAGCTCAAGGAAATGTGGAAGAGCCCCAATGGCACGATCCGCAACATCCTGGGCGGCGTGATCTTCCGTGAGCCGATCATCTGCAAGAACGTGCCGCGCCTTGTGCCGGGGTGGACGCAGCCGATCGTCGTCGGCCGTCACGCCTTCGGCGATCAATATCGCGCCACCGATTTCAAATTCCCCACCAAGGGCACGCTCTCGATCAAGTTCGTCGGCGATGACGGCAAGGTGATCGAGAAGGAAGTATTCAAGGCGCCGGGCGCCGGCGTCACGATGGCGATGTACAATCTCGACGAGAGCATCAAGGATTTCGCGCGCGCCTCGTTCAATTACGGGCTGAACCGCAATTATCCGGTCTATCTCTCCACCAAGAACACGATCCTCAAGGCCTATGACGGGCGCTTCAAGGACATCTTCCAGGACGTGTTCGACGCCGAGTTCAAAGCCGAGTTCGACAAGCGCAAACTTGTTTATGAGCATCGTCTGATCGACGACATGGTCGCCTCCGCGCTGAAATGGCCGGGCGGCTATGTGTGGGCGTGCAAGAATTACGACGGCGACGTGCAATCCGATACGGTCGCGCAGGGTTTCGGCTCGCTCGGCCTGATGACGAGCGTGCTCGTCACGCCCGACGGCAAGACGATGGAGGCAGAGGCCGCGCACGGCACGGTGACGCGCCACTACCGCGAGCATCAGAAGGGCCGCCCCACCTCGACGAACTCGATCGCCTCGATCTTCGCCTGGACGCGCGGGCTCGCGCACCGCGGCAAGCTCGACGGGAACGCCGCGCTCATCAAATTCGCCGAAACCTTGGAGAAGGTCACCGTCGCCACGGTCGAAAACGGGCAGATGACGAAAGACCTCGCCCTCCTCGTCGGCGACAAGCAGGATTGGCTTACTACCGAGGGCTTCCTCGACGCCGTGGACGTCAACCTGCAGAAGGCGATGGCGGCCTAAGCGCAATGCTGATCCGGGATCTCCGCGCTGAAGACAAAGCCGAATGGCTTCCGCTTTGGCGCGGCTATCTCGATTTCTACGAACATCCCTGGAATGCCGCGGAGGCGGACGACACCTTCGCCCGCCTGCTCGATCCTGCCGTGCCGATGTTCGCCATCGTCGCGGAAGACGAGGCGGGCGCGCTGATTGGCGTCGCGCAATGCGTGCTGCACTTGGCGACGCGCACGCCCGGCCAATTCTGCTACTTGAACGATCTCTTCACCGCGCCCGCTGCGCGCAAGCAGGGCGTGGGCCGCGCGCTGATAGAGGCGGTCTATGCGCGCGCCGATCAGCACGGATGGCCGCGCGTGTATTGGCTCACGCATGAAACGAACACGCCCGGCCGCGCACTGTACGACAAGGTCGGCCTCAACCGCGGGTTCATTCAATACGTTCGCCGCCCGCCGGCCTGACCGCCCGCCTAATCCGCTGTGAAGCCCGCGGCCTTGTGGCTGCCGTCGCAGAAGGGTTTGTTAGCGCTGGCGCCGCAACGGCACAGGAACGCTTGCTTCGTGCGCGCCACCATCCGCCCCGTGCCGCTCACGATCTCCAAGGCCCCCGTCACCGCCAGCGGCCCGTTCGGGCGCGGATTGATCTCCAGCGGCCCATCGCGCGCCTCCAGCATGGCGCTGCGGTTCGCGTCCGTCGCGGGTTCGCCGGAAGCGGCGAACGCCGCATCGTGGTGCGAGCCGTCGCAATAGGGCTTGTTCTTCGAAGCGCCGCAGCGGCACAGCGTGGCGCGGAATTCCGCCGGCTTGCCGGCCACCCGCAGATCGCCGTGGAATGCATAGGGCCCCGCCTCGCGCACCGCCGCGAGGTTCACCGGCGGGGCGGCTTCTTCCGCCGCCGCATCCGTGCGCCGATAGCGGATCGCGCCCGATGGACAATTCTCCGCCACGCGCACGAGCCGTTCGGCGTCCATCGCGTCGGGGTGGATCCACGGCCCCTCCACATTCGCCAGGAACACCGCGGGCGCGCCTGTCACGCAGAAGCGCGCATGGATGCAACGCTGCGCATCGAACTCGATCGTCACGTCCTTGCCGCGCACGATCTCCACGCCGTTTACGATGTCGCGTTCCGGTTCGGCGTTGGCCATGGCGGGCCCTCCTGATGCTGGCGCACGCGCGCAGTCTACGCCCGCCGCGGCGGCTGGAAAAATACAAAATGGCTGAGCGGCGGCCCGCCGGCGTGCGGCCACACATGCAGTGCGAAGCCGATCTCCTCGGCGCGCTTTTGCGCGGGCTTCTGATCGCCGCGCAGCGCCAAATCGTACCCCCACGCCGTCGCCGGGGCGCAGATCGCGGGCGCATGCGCGACGCGCGCCTGGATCGCGCGGTGATGATGGCCGCACAGGATCAGCCCTACATGCGGATGCGCCGCGATCACGCTTTCAAAGCGCGTCGCGTCGCGCAGGTTCATCGTGTCAAACAGCGCGTCCTGGCTGGCGAAGGGCGGGTGATGCAGCGCCACCACTGCCGGCCGCCCATCGCGCAGCGCGCCACGCAGGAACGCCTCATCTTCGGTTCCTAGCGCGCCGCCGGTATCACCAGAGATCAAGGTGTCGAGCGCCACGAGGCGCACCGGGCCCGCTTCGTGGGCGTAACGCAGCGGCCCGTGGGGCGGCAGATAGGCATGATCGGGAAACGCCGCGCGGATCAGATCGGGCTCATCATGGTTGCCGCACATCAGCCGCACCGGCGCAGGCGCCGCGCGCAGCAACGCCGCCAGCGCCGCATATTCATCGGCGCGCGCATCGTTCGCGAGATCGCCTGTGATGAGGATGAGATCGGGACGGTAAGGCTTCAGCGCCGCGAGCGCCGCGGCGAGATTGGCGTTCGTATCGAAGCCGTCGCCGGCGTTCGCTGCGCGGATATGCGTATCGGAGAGGTGGGCGAGAACGTATCCGGCGGCCATTCCTGCAGCGCGTCAGGGCGTCAGCGCGCGGGCGACACGGAAACCGATCTCGCGGTTGCGCACGTCCGGCTTGGCTTTCGCACGCGCCGCGGCGCGCAGCGCCGACGCCGGATCGGCGAAGCCGCCGCCGCGATAGACGCGCAGCGCGCAGCTTTCCGGCGCGACGGCGGACGCGGCCGCCGGGTTCGCCGCGTAGCAATCGGCTGTCCATTCCGCGGCGTTGCCCGCCATGTCGAACACGCCGAACGCGTTCGCCGGGAAGGAGCCCGCGGCCAGCGGCCCGCTGGCGGCGAAGCGCGCCTGCTGCGCCGTCACCGTTTCGCCCGTCGCATACGGGGTCGCAGCGCCCGCACGGGCGACATATTCCCATTCCGCTTCACCCGGCAGCCGGTAGGCCACGCCGGTTTTCGCGCTCAGCCATTGCACATAGGCTTGCGCATCGTTCCACGAAACGCCGACGACCGGGCGCGGCCCCCGGCCCCAGCCGTAATCCGGCGGGTAATAACCGCCGCAGCCGCCATCGTTGGCGCACGCATCCCAGGCTGCGAACGTCACCTCGTAGCGCCCTACGGCGAAAGCAGCGATGCTCACCTCGCGTGGGACGCCCTCATCCTTCGCGCGGCCTTTCTCGCCCGCGGGCGATCCCATCTGGAAAACGCCGGCCTTCACGGCCACGAGTTCCGGGCAATCCAGGCAATCGCGCAGCACCTCCCCCGCCTGCGGCAAAGCGGGCGCTTGCGGCGCAGCCGCAACGCTCGGCGCGGCGGCGGATGGCGGCGCCAGCGCGCCCGCGGCAGTCGCCTCCAGCTTCGGCGCGCCGATGTCGCGCATCAGCGGCGCCACATAGCGTTGTGTGAACGCGCTCACATGCGGATAGGCGAAATATCCCGCGGCCGCGATCGCCAGCGCCGCCAGCCCCATGCCGACATGCGCGGCGCGGCGCTTGAAGCGCTGGCGCTGGGACAGGATCGCGTAGGTCTGCACCCGCTGATCGATATTTTCGAGCGGCTGGCGGCCCTTCGCCTGAAACGCCGCCGATGGCGAATTGCGCGCCATCGAGCGAAACTCTCCTGACACCAGCGCGCTGTTCGGCGCGGCCAGCGATTGCAGCCGCGCGGCGACATTGACGCCGTGGCCCAACAGATCGTTCGCGATGGTGACGACCACGTCGCCCACATGCGCGCCGACACGGATCGCCGGCTCCCCGCGCGGGCGTTTGTCGAGCAGATCGCTGATCGCGGTGAGCGCGGCGCCCGCGGAAGGAAATTCCAGCATGAAGCCGTCGCCGGCGGTGTTGAACACGCGCCCGCCGTGCCGGGTGGCGATGATGTCGATGCGCGCGCGCAGCGCCTCGATGTTGCGCGCGGCGCGGCGCTGGTCGCGCTCCGACATCGTTGAGAAGCCCGCGACATCGATAGCCACGATCGACGCCAGCCGGACCTACTGGTCGCTCTCAGTGTTGCTCACGATCTCTCCCGCCGTAATCGGGATCATATAGAGATAGCGGCCCTTTTCCATCCCGCCAACGTCACTCGCAGCGGCGATCGCTCGCCGTGACCGCCGTCACGCCGGCGGCGCCTTACCCTTCGCGGCGGGCGGCGATCAGCCCCTCGAGCCTCTCCTTACTGACCAGGCGCACCCCAGCGCGCCCAAGACTCACCCAGCCTTCGCCTTTCCACTGCTGCAGCTTGCGGTTCACCTTTTCGCGCGAGGCTCCGATGCGGCGGGCGAGTTCGGTTTGCGCCAGCGCCACGATCTCGCCGTCGCCGGCTTCGCTCAACAGCAGCCTGGCAAGCCGCCCGCCCAGGTCCAGGAGCGCTGCGTCCTCCAGCGCGCCGTCCGCCTCGCGCAGGCGCCGGCTCATCTCCGCCACGATCGCCAGCAGTGCGGCCGGTTCCGCCGTCAGCGCGTCGAGAGCGGCCTGACGGGCGATGCGCAGCAGCCGCGTGCGGCGCACGGCCGTGGCGTCGGCTGAGCGCACGCCGCCGTCGAGCACGGCCATCTCGCCGATCAGCGCGCCGGGGGCCAGCGCGGCCATTCGCACAGAACGCCCGCCTTCGGTGGCGACGCTGACCTCGATCTCGCCTTCAAGCACGACGTAGAGCGCATCCCCCGGCGCGCCCTTGGCGAACAATTGCGCCCCCGGCTGCAGCTGCACCACAGCGCCTTCGCCGGCCAGTTTTTCACGCCGCGCGGCGGAAAGGGCGGCGAACAGCGCCGATTTCGCGAGCGCGGCTTCCGCGCCGCGCAATTTCGCCTGTGTTTGTGCAGAACCCGCCATTACGCCGATTTTATAGACGCCGCTGGCCGCGCCGCGCCAGCCGGCTTCCCGCGAGCGACGAAAAGGCTGGGTCTGCCCCGCCGTCATGGTTAGCGCTATGAGGGGCCGCACCGAGCGACGGATGGGATGACGCTGCGCACGCCGGCATGGATGACGCCGATCTGGATCGGCCTGGCCGCACTCGCCGCGCTGTGCGCGCTGGCGTTGCTGCGCGGCAAAGACGGCCCCGGCTCGCCCGCTTTCCTGCGCGAGCGCGTGCGCCTGGACGCCGAGCGCGCGCTCGCCGGCGATCCCGACACCGCCTGGGCGAAGGTCTCCGTGCGCGAAACGGTGGCGCAAGTGTATGGCGCGCCGCCCGATCCGGACGCCGCAGGCGACGTGAACCGGCGACTGGAGCGCACGCTTGCGCGGTACAAGGGATTTCCCGGCGTGTTCCTGGAATTGCGCCCAACGCAAAGCGCGCCGACCGCGCCGGCCGCGGCCGCGCCCGCCGCGCCCGCGGCTCCCACCTCGATCGCTGGCGCCTTGCGCCCCGGCGCGCCCGCACCGGTGGTGCAATGCCAGCAATTGTATGACGCAGCGCTTGGGGCCGGCGAAATCCTCTTCCGCTTCGACAGTCATGTGATCCAGCCGCGCTCCTATGCGCAGCTCAACCAATTGGCCGCCGTCGCGCGCCAATGCGGGGCGTTCAAGGTGAGGGTCGGCGGCCACACCGATAATCGCGGCGATCCCGCGCACAACCGCATCCTGAGCGAACAACGCGCCCAAGCCGTGATCGATTATCTTGTGCGCCAGGGCGCGCCGGCGCAGCGCTTCAGCGCCGTTGGCTACGGCGCTGACAAACCGGTGACGGCGGCGCGCGGCGCCGCCGCCGACGCGCGCAACCGTCGCATCACGTTCGAAGTATCCGAGTCCTGAACCGAGGAAGACGCCGCCATGTATCTGATCTCCCAGATCATCTTCTTCCTGCTCGCGGCGGCGGTGATCGGCTTCGTCACGGGATGGTCATCCGGGCGGCGCTTTGCGGGCGTGCCGGCGCTCACCGCCGCGCGCGATCTGGCGGTCGACGCGAAGGAGCGGCTGACTAGCGAAGTGAACCAGCTGCGCGAAGCGCTGAAGGCTGCGCCCAATCCCGGCGATCTGGTGCGGGTGCGCCAGCAGGCCGATGAATTGGCCAATCAGAAAATACAGGCCGAGCGCCAGATCGACGACCTGAAGGCGCGCCTGGCGGCGGCGCCCACCTTGGCCGACGTCGAGCGCCATCGCCGCGAAACCCTGACTGTGCGTTCCGCGCTGGAAAGCCAGCTCGCCGCCGTCAATGCGCGCTTGGCGCAGGCGCCCGCGCAAGGCGATCTCGACCGCTTGCGCCAGCAGATCGAGGAATTGACCGGCCAACGCGCCCAGGCGCTGCAGGAGGCCGAAAGTCTGCGCGCCCAACTCACCGGCGAACGCGATGCGGCGCTGGCCGCGAAAACCGCAGCGGACGGCGAACTCGCGCGCGTGCAAGGCGAGCTGGAAACCCTGCGCGCCCAGCCGGCCGCCCCGCCCGCCGAACTCGAAGCCCTGCGCGCCGAACGCGACGCCGCGGCGAAAGCGCTCGAAGAAACCCGCGCGCAGCTGCAGCGCTTCACCGATCTGGACGCTTTGCGCCAGGCGCGCGATGCGGCGATCGTAGAGAAACGCGCGCTCGAAACGGAAAACGCCGCGCTGCGCACGCAGCTGGCGGGCGCAGCGCCCGCCGGCGAACTCGACCGCCTGCGCCGCGACGCCGCCGCCAGCGCCGCCGACTGCGTGCGCCTCGCCGGCGATCTCGATCATGCGCGCACGCAGCTCGCCATGCTGCTGAACGCCGACGCCATGCGCCGTGAACGCGACGACGCGATCGCCGCGAAGCAAGCGCTGGAGCTGGAGCAGGCGGCGCTGCGCGAGAAAGCCGCGGGGCTCGATGTGCTGCCGCTGGTGCATCAAGAGCGCGACGAGGCGCTCGCACGACGCCGCGAGATCGAGGCCGAGCGCGATGCGGCGCTCGCGCGGCGCCGCCAGGTGGAAAGTGAGCGCGACGCAGCGCTTCTGCGCCGCCAGGAAGCCGAGGCCGAGGCCGCCCGCTTGCGCGCCGCGCTCGCCGCTGCGCCGTCGCGCGCCGAGGTCGACCGCGCGATGCGCCAAGCCGAGGAATACGAGGCCCAACGTGAAGCGGCGCTGCGCCAGGTGGAAGAGTTGAAAGCGCACCTTTCCAGCATCGAGCAGTGGCGCGACGAGGCGGCCCGCGCGATCGAAGCGCTGCGCGCACGCCCGGCGCCCGCCTCCAGTGCGCGGGCCGGCAATGTCGTGGTGATCCCCTCGCGTGCGGCCTCAATGAGCGCGGAGGAATTGGAGGACGCGCTGAGCGTGGCCGGCGCGGGCCTACGCCCGCCGGCGCTGCGCAGCCCGCGCGGCGCGCCCGACGATCTGCAGGCCATCCGGGGGCTGGGCGCGCGCCAGGAGGAATGGTTGAACGCGCAGGGCGTCTATCACTACTGGCAGATCGCCTCACTCGATATTCCGGGCGTCGCGTGGCTGGTCGCCAACGCGCCGGATGCGGGTTCGGTCGTCTATCGGGACAATTGGGTGGCGCAGGCCGCGCGGCTGGCGCGCGAACACATCGCCGAGCGCGCTTAGCCGAGCGCTGCGATCACCGCGGGCGCGGGCGCCGAGGGCGCATTGCCAATGCGATACGCCGCGCGCAGCGCCGCGGCTGCAACCTCCGCCGCATTCTCGCTGCGCGCATGCGCGAACGCCAGCGGCCGATCCGGCCCCACCGCTGCGCCGATCGGCGCGAAATCCGCAAAGCCCACGGCGAAATCGATGCGGTCTTCGGTTTTCCGCCGTCCGCCGCCCAATTCGATGATCGCCAGCCCGATCGCGCGCGTATCCACGACTTCGACGAAGCCCGCGCGAGCGGGATGCACGGCGATCACGACCGGCGCCTGCGCCAGACGCTCGCCTGCGCGCTCGACGATGTCGGCTGGACCGCCGAGTTCGGCCGTCATGCGCGCGAACACTTCGCCCGCGCGTCCGCTTTCCAGCGCCGCGACGGCGCGGGCGCGGGCGGCGGGCGCATCCTTTTCGATCCCGCCAAGCACCAGCATTTCAGCCGCCAGCGCCAACACCACCGCATCGAGGCGCGCCTCACGCTTGTCGTTGCGCAAATAGGCGATCGCTTCGGCCGTTTCGAGCGCGTTGCCGGCGGAAAAGCCCAGCGGCTGATCCATGTCGGTGATGAGCGCGCGAATCGGCAGACCTGCTGCGGCGCCGGTATCGATCAGGCTGCGCGCCAGCGCTTCGGCCTGCGGGCGCGCCGGCATGAAGGCGCCGCTGCCGGTCTTCACGTCCATCACCAGCGCGCTCAACCCGGCGGCGATCTTCTTTGAGAGAATGGAAGCGGTGATCAGCGGAATGGATTCCACCGTCGCCGTCACGTCGCGGATCGCGTAGAGGCGGCGATCCGCCGGGGCCAGATCGCCCGTCTGCCCGATGATCGCGCAGCCCACCTCACGCACAACCTTGCGGAAGGCGTCGAGATCCGGCGTCGCGTTGTAGCCCGGGATGGCCTCCATCTTGTCGAGCGTGCCGCCGGTGTGGCCCAGGCCGCGCCCGGAGATCATCGGAACGAAACAGCCGCACGCCGCCGCGATGGGGGCCAGCATCAGGCTCACCTTGTCGCCCACGCCGCCGGTGGAGTGCTTGTCCACGACCGGGCCGGGCAGATCGCGCCATTCGAGCACCGCACCCGTCCGCGCCATCGCGGCGGTAAGCACGCCGGCCTCGGCCGCCGTCATGCCGCGGAAAAAGATCGCCATCGCCAGCGCGGAGGCCTGCTCCGCCGGGAGGCTGCCGTCCGCCAGGCCTTGCGCGAACGCCTCGATTTCAGCGCCGTCCAGCGCGTGGCCCTCGCGTTTTTTGTAGATTACGTCCTGAAAAAGCATGCGCCCTCATAGCGCCGGCGCGGCGCGATTGAAAACACCGCGCCGCTGTGCAATGGCGCGCAGCGATGAACGCCAACCTCTATGACGCCCTGGCGCGCGGCTTTCCCGCCGATGCAAACCGCCCTTGCTTCCTGCTCACCGACGGTTCGGCCATCTCGTACGGGGCGCTCGCCGATGGCGCAGGCCGCCTCGCACGGCTCCTCGTGGAGCGCGGCGTCAAGCCGGGCGACCGCGTGTTGACGCAGACGGCGAAATCGCCGGAAGCGGTGATGCTCTATCTCGCGACGTTGAAAGCGGGCGCAGTATTCGCGCCGCTCAACACCGCCTACACCGCCGCCGAGATCGCATATTTCCGCACCGACGCCGAGCCCGCGCTGTTCGTGCAGGATGCGAAGGCGCTGGCGCGCGAAGCCGCCGGCCTCACGCCGCTGGGAGATAGCGCCGCGCGCAGCGCAGACGATCTGGCCGTGCTGATCTACACCAGCGGCACCACCGGGCGCTCCAAAGGCGCGATGCTGAGCCATGGCAATCTCGAAGCGAACGCGCGCGCGCTGTATGAGGCCTGGGGCTTCTCGACGAACGACGTGCTGCTGCACGCGCTGCCGATCTTCCATGTCCACGGCCTGTTCGTCGCGCTGCATTGTGCGTTTCTCGGCGGTGCGCCGATGCTGTGGTTCGACCGGTTCGACGAAGCGCAGGTGATCGCAGCGCTGCCGCGCGCCACCGCGATGATGGGCGTGCCCACCTTCTACACGCGCCTGCTCGCCAATCCTGCCTTCACGCGCGAGGCGGCAGCGAATGTGCGCGTGTTCATTTCCGGCTCCGCGCCGCTGCTGGAATCCACCTTCGCGGAATTCGAGGCGCGCACCGGCAAACGCATCCTCGAACGCTACGGCATGAGCGAAGCCGTCATCATCACCACCAATCCGCTTCATGGCGTGCG
This sequence comes from Hyphomonadaceae bacterium, assembly GCA_050246435.1. Classification (GTDB taxonomy): domain Bacteria; phylum Pseudomonadota; class Alphaproteobacteria; order Caulobacterales; family Aquidulcibacteraceae; genus JAKFWI01. The sequence goes on along the minus strand of JBFWWB010000021.1, from coordinate 9,411 downwards.
CCTTCCCGGCAGCGTCGGCTATCCGCTGCCGGGCGTCGATCTGCGCATCGGCGGCGGCGAGGAGACCGGCGTCATTCAGATCAAGGGGCCGAGCGTCTTTTCCGGCTATTGGCGCATGCCAGAGAAGACGGCCGAGGAATTCACCCCGGACGGTTATTTCATCACCGGCGACGTCGCCCGCCAGGACGGTGACGGGCGCGTGTGGATTTCCGGGCGCGCAAAAGACCTCATCATCTCCGGCGGCTACAACGTTTATCCGAAGGAGATCGAACTGGTGCTCGATGCGCTGCCCGGCGTGGGCGAAAGCGCGGTGATCGGTGTGGCTCATCCCGATTTCGGCGAAGGCGTGGTGGCGGTGATCGAGGGCGGCGATGCGGCTGGCGAGGCCGCCCTGATCGCGGCCTGCCGGGCGCGGCTGGCGGCCTTCAAGACGCCGAAGCGGGTGTTCTTCGTCGACGTCTTGCCGCGCAACGCGATGGGCAAGGTGCAGAAAAATCTTCTGCGCGAGACCTACGCGAACGTGTTCGCACGTTAACGCCGCTGCCGGCTTGCGCACGGGCCGCAACGGGTGAAACATCGCCTTCCAAGCGGCGCCGCCGCAGGCGCCCCAAAAACGGGAGGCGCATGTGGCTGCGAACAATCCCAGGACCGCCAGCAGCATTGTCCGCGTCATCGCGGTGACCGGCCCGGCCGGCGCCGGCAAGACGGCGCTCGTCCATGCCTTGGCCGAGGCCGCCGCCGGCAAGCCGGTGACCCCGGCTCAGGCGCCGGGCCAGTCCGTAGAAACCGGGCTTTCCGCCTTTGATTTCATGGGTGATCGCTATGTGATGATCGATGCGCCCGGCAGCGCCGATTTCGCCGCCGACGCCGATTATGCGCTGCCCGCGGCCGACCTCGCCATCGTCGTCGCCGATCCCGATCCCGACCGCGCCGATCTGGCCCAGCCCTATCTGCATGAGCTGGAGCGCCAGGGGGTTCCCCATGTGCTGCTGATCAACAAGGTGGACCAGGCCGAGGGCCGGATCCTCGATCTGCTGGACGCTTTCCAAATGATCAGCCGCGCCCCGCTGGTGGCGCGCCAGATCCCGATCTGGCGGGACGACAAGGCCCACGGCTTCGTCGACCTCGCGCTGGAGCGCGCCTATGTCTACCGCCCCGGCCAGCCTTCCCAGCGCATCGATATTCCTGCCGATCTCGTCGAGCAGGAAACCCAGGCCCGCTTCCACCTGCTGGAACAGCTCGCCGATTACGACGACGCGCTCATGGAGCAATTGCTGAGCGACGCCGTTCCCAGCCAGGACACGGTGTTCGCCGATCTCGTGCGCGAAACGCGCGAGGGGTTGATCACCCCGGTGTTCTTCGGCAGCGCCGCGCAGGGCTTCGGCCTGCGCCGGCTGCTGAAAGCGCTGCGCCACGACACGCCCGGCCCGGAGGTCGCCGCCGCCCGTCTCGGCCTCGAAACGCCCGGCGTCTATGTGCTGAAGATTTCCCATGCCGGCCAGGCGGGCAAACTCGCTTACGCCCGTGTGCTCGCAGGCCCGCTCACCGAGGCGAGCGAACTCACCTTGAGCGATGGATCGCGGGCGCGCGCGGGCGCGCTTTTCTCCATCGCCGGCAAGAAGATCAGCGAAGCCGCGCTGGGCGAGATCGCCGCCATCGGCAAAATCGATCCGGTCGCGGCGGGCGACGTGCTGGCCGCCGGCGGCGGCGCCCATGCGCGCGCGGCGCCGCCGGAGCGCTTCCCCGTGTATGAGCGCGCCATCGCCACCACCGACCGCAAGGACGACGTGCGCCTCTCCGGCGCGCTGGCCAAGCTCGGCGAGGAAGACCCCGGCTTGAGCGTGCTGCACAATGCCGAAACGCACGAAATCCTGCTGCGCGGTCAGGGCGAGCCGCACCTGCGCCTGGTGCTGGAGAAACTGCGCAAACGCTTCGCGGTGGACGTGAAATCGCTGCTGCCGGCTACGCCCTACAAGGAAACGATCCGCAAGGGCGCGACCCAGCGCGGCCGCCACAAGAAACAGACGGGCGGGCACGGCCAATTCGCCGACGTGGCGATTGAAATCCGCCCGCTGGCGCGCGGCGAGGGCTTCCGTTTCGAGGACCGCATCGCCGGCGGCGTGGTGCCGCGCCAGTGGATACCGGCGGTGGAGCAAGGCGTGCGCGACGCGATGGAGGCGGGCCCGCTGGGCTTCCCCGTCGTCGATGTCGCCGTCACCTTGTTCGATGGCGCGTTCCACAGCGTGGATTCCTCGGAGCTGGCGTTCCGCACGGCAGGCCGCATCGCGATGAGCGAGGGGCTGGCGGCGTGCGATCCCGCCCCGTTGGAGCCGATCGACGCGCTGACGGTGTTCACCCCCGCCTGGGGCACGCCGAAAATCAATTCGGCGGTGTCGGCGCGCAACGGGCAGATCCTCGGCTTCGAGCCACGCGCGGAATGGCCCGGTTGGGACAAGATCGAAATCTATCTTCCTCACGCCGAGCGGCACGATTTCATCATCGAGCTCCGCTCCTTGACGCAAGGGCTCGCGACGTTCACCGCCCGCTTCAGCCACATGGTCGAGATGACCGGCCGGCGCGCGGCGGATGCGCGGCGCGCCGCACAGCCAGCGGCGTAGCCCTCCTGCGCTTGAACCTTGGTCGCCGTTCGCCTTAGCTGGCGGCGGCTCCCGGGAGGCGCCCGCATGCCGTATGAAACCATCCTCGTCGCCCAGCGCGACAGCGTAACCCACATCACGCTCAATCGTCCGCTGGCGATGAACGCCGTCACCCAGCGCATGCACGATGAGTTGCAGGCAGCATTCGATGTGTTCGCCGGCGACGCGGCGCAGCGCATCTGCGTGCTGCAGGGCGCGGGCGAACGGGCCTTCTGCGCCGGCAGCGATCTGAAGGAGATCGCCGCCATCGGCTCCGCGACCTATCCGAAGAACGGCTATGCCGGCCTGATCGAGCGTTTCGACCTCTATAAGCCGGTGATCGCAGCGGTGCGCGGGGTTTGCCTCGGCGGCGGCTTCGAAATTGCGCTCGCGTGCGATCTTATCATCGCGACGGAGGATTCCAGCTTCGGTCTTCCCGAGCCGCTGATCGGCTCAATGGCGGTGGGCGGCGGCGTGCATCGCCTGGTGCGCCAGATCGGGATGAAGCGGGCGATGGGCTACATCCTCAGCTCCGCGCGTATTTCCGCGGCCGAGGCTTACGCGGCGGGTCTGCTGAACGAGGTGACGGCGCCGGAAGCGCTGGATGAATCTGTCGCGCGATGGTGCGCAAAAATTTTACGCGGTGCGCCGCTGGCGCTCAGCGCTTCGAAGGAAGCCGCCATGCGCGGGCTCGCCGCGCCAAGCCTGGAAGCCGCGATCAAGGGCCAGAGCGAGAGCGCCGTTTATCGCACATGGCGGAATTCGGAAGACACCAAGGAGGGCGCGCGCGCGTTCGCGGAGAAGCGTCCACCCGTCTGGCGCGGCCAGTAACCCGCGCTACAGGGGCGCCGGCGGCGACGATTTCTTCGGCTGGAGGCGCCCTACTGGTCAGCCGCGCGGCTGCGTTCTAGAACGCTGCGTCAACCGGCGTTTTCCGCGGCGCCGCTTTGCATCAGAACAAGGGGAGGCACGATGCCCACGGCGACGTTGAACGGCCACGCGCACCACTGGGAAGATGTGGGCAAGGGCGAACCGCTCGTTCTCATTCACGGCGCGGCGCAATCCGGCGTGTCGCTCATGGATCATGCGCACGAGCTTTCCGCCACACATCGCGTGATCGTGCCCGATCTGCGCGGCATGGGCCAAAGCGCGCATGTGGATCAGCTGCCGCCCAGCGCCTGGGTCGACGATCTGAAAGCCCTGCTCGATCATCTTGGCGTCAAGCGCGCGCACATTCACGGCATCAGCCTCGGCTCGCGCGTGGCGCTGCGCATGGCGGTGGATCACCCCTCCTACGTGCAAAGCCTTCTGCTGGAGCTGCCGATCATCGGGATGCAGGCCGACACCAACGCCGCGCTCAACATGAATCTCGGCAACATGGACGATCTGCCCGCCGCCGAGCAGGCGCGTCGCCAGGCCATGCACGGCGACAACTGGCGCCAAGTGGCCGTCAACTACATGAAGATCCGCAATCAGCAGGACCTGCAAGATTATTTGAACGTCCGTGAGACGGCGAAGGACATCAAAGTCCCCACGTTGATCTTCCGCGGCGACGCACGCGAAATCGTGCACCCGCTGGCGCATTGCTTCGAATTGCATCAGAAGATCGCCGGCTCCTGGCTTTGGATCAGGCCGAAGACGGAAACCGCCGTGATGAACACGGCGCCGCAGGAAAGCTACGCGATCATCCGCGAATTTTTGGCCACGGCGAGGTAAACGATGGACTCCAGGACTGCATATCTTCTCGCCGCCGAACGCGAACGCCGCGAAGTCGACCGCATCGATCCGGAAGGCAAGGTCAGCGAGGACGAAGCCTATCGCCTGCAATTCGAGGCCATCGCCGATAAGCTCGCCAAGGGCGACAAGATCGTCGGCCTCAAGACCGGCCTCACCAGCAAGGCCAAGCAGCAGACGATGGGCGTGCTGCAGCCGATCATGGGCCACTTGCTGGCTTCCACTGTCGTGCCCAACGGCGGCACGGTCGAGTGCGCCCCGCTCATCCATCCCCGCGCGGAGCCGGAAATCGCCTTCCGCCTCGGCAAGGATCTGACTGGCGCCGCCACCATTGCGCAGGCGCGCGCCGCGGTGGCGACGGTGATGCCGGCGCTGGAGATCATCGACAGCCGCTACAAGAATTTCAAATTCGGCCTGGCCGACGTGATCGCCGACAACACGTCTGCGTCGCGCGTAGTGCTGGGACCGGAAACGCCGATGGGCGATTACGATCTGCGCCTCGTCGGCATGGTCTATTCGAAAAACGGCGAGCCGGTCGCCACCGCCTCCGGCGCGGCGATCCTTGGCGATCCGTGGGAGGCGCTGACTTGGCTCGCCAAGCGCGCGGCCGAACTCGATCGCCCGCTCAAGGCCGGCCATGTCGTGCTTGCCGGCGCGCTCACGGATGCGATCTTTGTCAATCCGGGCGACAGCGTGCGCGTGGAATTCGACAGGCTGGGCGTGCTCGACGCCCGTTTCGCGTAACGGAGGGCCGCATGCCCGTAGCCATCGTCCATCTCATCAAGGGGCGCGACGACGAGAAGAAGCGCGCGATGATCGCGGCGGTTTCCGAGGCGATCTCCACCACGCTGGACGCGCCGATCGAAACGGTGCGCGTGATCATCACGGAGGTTCCCTCCACCGATTGGGGCATCGGCGGCAAAACCGCCAAGGAACGCGGGCGCTGATGAAAACCCCGAAAATTCAGGCCTGGCCCAACGGCGGCAAGATCGCCGTGATCGTCACCGTGATGTACGAGACGTGGCCGGAGGGAAAATCACCGCCCTATTCGCCGATGGCGAGTCCGCTGCGCGAAGGCGTGATCGATCTGCAGGGCATTTCCTGGGCCGAGTATGGCGGGGAAACCGGCGTGTGGCGTCTGGCCGACGTGCTGGCCGCGCACAAGGTGAAGGGCACCTTCGCCGTCAATGCGCGCGCGGTCGAGCGCTATCCGGACTCCATCAAGATGCTGGTCGAGCGCGGCCACGAGATCGCCGGCCATTCCTACACGCAGGATCTGCTGGTGGCGTACCTGCCGCCCGAGCGCGAACGCGAAGTGATCGTGCAATGCGGCGACATCATCGCCAAGGCCACGGGCAAGCGTCCGGTCGGCTGGGCCAGCCCGCGGATGACGCCCACCGCCAACACCGCCGCAATCCTCGCCGAACTCGGCTACACGTGGCACGGCGACTATAACGACACCGATCTGCCCTACATCGTGCAAACGCCAAAGGGCCCGCTCGTCGCCCTGATGCACAGCGATTTCACGGATAACCGCGTGCTGCGCGGCAGCCCGCGCGATTTCCTAAACGTCTATCTCGACACCTACGATTTCCTGCGCCGCAGCGGGCGCGCGGAAATCATCAATCTCACGATGCATACCCATTTCGGCGGCCGGCCGATGATGGCCGCGATGCTCGATGAAATCCTCACCCATTACGGCAAGGCGGGTGACGTCTGGTTCGCCCGTCACGATGAAATGGCGGAGTTCATTCTGAAGCAGGCGGGCTGACGAGCAGCCTCTAACCTGCCTGCGTGCGGTTCTTGCGGCTGGCATTTTCCTTCGCGCGCACGAAATGATCAGCTGTCAGCCCGGCGCTGAATGCGCGCCCGCGTTCTCGCTCCAGCTTCAGGCCGTCCTCCAGCGTCATCGCGAAGCCGTCGTCGATCAGGCGCTTGTATTCCAGCACTGTGCGCGTGTCCGCCTCGGCGATATCCTTCGCCAAAGCCATGGCCGTGGAGATCAGCTCGGCAGGCTCCACCACGCGGTTGATGAGGCCCAGATCGAACGCGCGCTGCGCATCGATGAAGTTGCCGGAGAGCGATATCTCCTTCGCGCGCTGCGGCCCGATCTGGCGCGAGAGCCGCTGCGAAATGCCCCAGCCCGGCAGCAGACCGACACGCACATGCGTGTCGGCGAATTTCGCCGCGCGCGAGGCGATGATGATGTCGCAGCACAGCATCAATTCCATGCCGCCAGTGATGCAGAGCCCGTTCACCGCCACGATGATCGGCTTGCGGCATTGGGCGATGGCGAGCTGGGGGTTTTCCTCCGGCGCGGCGGGCGCGCCGCGGCGTTCGGCGGCTTCCGTCAGATCCATGCCGGCGGTGAAGGCGCGCTCGCCCGCTCCAGTCAGCACGATCGCGCCGATCCCGTCGTCGTCGTTCGCCGCGATCAAGGCGTCATGCAGCGCGCGCCGCAGCGCGGAAGACAACGCGTTCAGCTTTTCCGGCCGATTGAACGTGAGCAGCAGCACGCGGCCCTCGCGCTTCTGCAACAAAACCTCGCTCATGCCTTCCTCCCTTGGCGCAGTGTAGCGGTCAATACGCTATTGTCGATGCGCTTTTGCCCGCACGCGAAGCCCTTTACGAGGGGGCGGCATGTATTACGCCGTCCTCGCGCTCTTTCTGCTGGTTTTGCCGCTGGCCTGCATTCTGGCGGAGACGGCCTGGCTGCACACCAGCGCGGACCTGATTGCGCTCACCGGCAAATGGTTTGCGTTTTGGGCGCTCGGCGCACGGCTGGGCCTCACCGGTTTCAGCCAGGCCTTCAACACCGCCTCGACCACGCGCGACATCTTCGAGATCGAGGATGAGCGCGTGCATCCGATCGTGCGCGAATTAGGCTTCGCCAATCTCGCTTTGGCGCTGCTGGGCGTGTTCGCGCTGTTGCCGGGCTGGACGCCGCCGGCAGCCCTGGCCGGCGGGCTTTATTTCGCGCTCGCCGGCTGGAAGCATCTGGCCGCGCGCGAGCGCACGGCCACGCGCGTGGCGGCGATGGCGAGCGACCTTTTCATGGCCTGCGTGCTGGGCGGCTATCTGCTCGCGACGCTTTTCCGCGGCGCGTGAAGCGCGCGTTGGCGCATCGCGCCACCTGACATCGCGGGTGAGACCCTAGTTTCTCAAGATGCCGCCGAGATAGGCGACCCCCAAGGCGGTGACGCCGAGAAGCAGCGTGGCCTGCCACCAGGATAAACGACGGCTCATGGCGATATTCCCTTTCCTGCGGTATCGCCGGCCTCGCTATCGGCGCTTGTCACGGTTTCGTTCGGCTGCTTGCGATGAGGCTGATGTTGACGGCGAACACAGTATGCCGTCCGGCATGTACTCTTCGCTCGAAATAGATGTGGTCGCCCACCTCGACACGCGACAACCCCGAACGCTCCACTTCACTGACGTGTAAAGATATCTCGTCCGACCCATCCGCAGGCGTCACGATGCCGACTCCCTTGCGCCGATCGAAGCTCGTCACGGTGCCTATCGGCATTCTGTCCGCGTCTGAACAACTCGATATACAGACGCCGGCATGTTCACGCGAAAACCATGACTTCGCACAATTGCTCGAACGCGCGCTTGAGCGTCGTCAGTTGGCGGCCGTCGCCACGTACGATGCGCACCTTACGCACTCCCTTTTGCGGGCGGTTCTGGCGGCAATGTCTTGCATGCGCCGTCCGCATCGGTTCAGCCGTCCAATTCCTCGACCGCCGTCGCCAGGGTATCACTGGCCTGCTGGTAGAGACTTGTGCCGTGCGCCGCGTGAAACCGCGCGTGCGCCTTGCTCACGGCATCAGCCTGAAGGAAGACGGAAATCAGATAGACCTCACGCTTTGCTTCCTTGCTTACTGTGATCTTGTACGCGCGCAATTTGCGCTTTCTTTTCGCCATGACAGGCGACCTCCAAGTCAGGCGCGCGTGCGCATCAGCCGCCGGATTTTTGACGATTCTGTTTGCCCGCGGCCGCCATGCGCGCACGCTTGGTTTCAGCCCTGAGTGCTTCCGCCTTCGCGACACTCTCGCTGCGCCGCTCTTCTAGTGTCGCGCCGATAAGAGGAAGGAGACGTTCCGCGTCCACGCGCTGCCTATCGGTTCCAGATTGAGCAAGGCGAATCGCGTTCGCGTACAAGCGCTCGAGCTCCTTGTCGGAGAGGTCTGGAACGCGTTCTTCCAGCGACACGGCCGCTCCTTCCGACGAACTGTTTAAATGGGGCGGATTATCGGCATATCAAGGCGCCGGCTGCGCGTGGACGCGTTTGAAACAAATTGGTGTGCGGCACGCCCTGCGATGTGCTATGTCTCGGCGATCAAGACAATTGGAAGAATAAGCCGGCGGCTAGGCAGCGCGCGCGGCGTTGGAGCGCGCATTTGCTGAACACTGAAACACTAGCGCGGCGCAATGTCCGCATCGTCGAGCATGGCGGGAGGCTGATGGAGATCGCCGAAGCCCATCTGGACGATGTCAACGAGAGGCATCTTGTCGTTCATGGCGTGGTGGCGCGCGCCCTGCGGCAAGCCTCGGATCTTGATGAGATGACCCTCGAATTCGCTCTTGGCGTCGCGCTCGGCATACGCAACGAGACGGCGCGGTGAAGCGGTCCGGCAAAGCGCAGTCGCGCGAGCATGTCTTTGACGTGGGCGAGCGTGTTCGCATGCGGGCGAGCCGATTGCAGCCGTCGGCCGCATCCGGCTTCACCGTTTTGCGACGCATGCCGGTGGAGCACAATATGCCGCTGTACCGCATTAAGGGCGACGGCGAGCGCCACGAGCGGATCGCAGCAGAGGGGCAGCTGGAATTGCTGCCGCCGGATGAGTTGAAAAGCCTCTTCTTATCGGCGGAATGAGCGCGCCGCCGGCGCAGGCGTAGCGCCAGCGGGGAAAGTGGCGCACCCGACAGGATTCGAACCTGTGACCTCTGCCTTCGGAGCCGCCCCCTTCGATGTTGCCGCATACTAGATGTTGTTGCCAGACGTTTCCTAAGCCGTTGTAAGATTTGTCTTTTTACGAA
>JBFWWB010000020.1:0-26675 GCA_050246435.1 Hyphomonadaceae bacterium | reverse complement strand
AACGCGCCGGCGGAGGGGGCCAGTTCGCTCGGCTTGAACACCACGGCGTTTCCCGCAAGCAGCGCGGGAACAATGTGGCCATTCGGCAAGTGCGCCGGAAAATTGAACGGCCCGAACACGGCGAGCACGCCATGCGGACGATGCGCCAGCGAAAGCGCGCCGAACGGCGCCTTTTCTTCGCGTTCTCCTGCCCGCTCAGCGCGGGCGCGTATGGAAATCTCGATTTTGCCGATCACAGCGGCGACCTCACCGCGTGAATCCCACAACGGCTTGCCCATTTCCTGCGAGATCGCACGGGCGAGTTCATCCTCGCGCTTTTTGATAGCCGCCGCATAGCCGCGCGCGATGGCTTCGCGGGCGGCGATCGGCGTGCGCGCCCAGGCCGGAAACGCCGCGCGCGCCGCAGCGACGGCGGCGGAAACCTGCGCCGCATCCGCAGCGAAGCCCTCCCACACGACGTCGCCATATGCGGGATCGCGCGCCGCGAATGCGCCGCCCGCACCGGCGATCCACCTTCCGGCGATCAAACTCTCAGGGCGCATCGTCCACCCGCACCAAAACCGCCTCCCCGTCGCGCAGCGACAAGGCCTGCATCGTCGCCGGCGCAAGCACGGCCGCACCGTCGTCACCCAGCGCGGCGGCCGCGCGTGTGCAGCGAAAGCGCGCCATATCGGGATTGGCGAGCAACGCTTGCTTCTCGCCCGGCTCACCCGTTCGCGCCGTCCAGCGCACCGCGAGGCGCCGCGTGGCGATTGTATCGCGCGCAGCAGAAAGCAACGGCCCCGCATCGAAAATATCGATCAGATTGTCGTAGCGAAATCCTTCCTTTTCCAGCAGGCGCCGCGCGGGTTCGCCCTCCGGATGGCACAGCCCAATCACCGCCTGCGCCTCCGGCGCCAGCAGATCCACATAGATTGGATATTTCGGCATGAGATCGAGAATGAATTGATTGTCCGTGGTGGCGCTGAGGCGATCGGCCTCCTCGAAATCCATGCGGAAGAAATGCCGTCCCAGATGTTCCCAGAACGGCGAAACGCCGTTGGCGTCCACGCGCCCGCGCAATTCCGAAACGATGCGTTCGCCGAAGCGCTGCGGCGCCGCCGCCATCATCATGTAGCGCGCCTGCGCCAGCAGCCTGCCGACACCGGCGGCGCGATGTTCGCTGCGGACGAACAACGAGCCCACCTCGCTGCATTGCGCGCTCTCGTTGACGAGCATCAGCACATCGAGGTCATGACGGCGGCGCGCGGCGGCGGAAACCTGTGCGATGCGCAGCACGCGAAAATTGAAGAAAGGCTGGCTGACCCCAATCGTCGCTTTCACCTGCGCAAGACCCGCCACCTCGCCGCCGCCGGGGGCTTCGAGCGCGAGGATGTAGCGCTCCTCGCCCGGCGCCGTGACCGCGTGCGCGAAGCTTTCCCCCGACACGCCCAACCGGCTCTCGAGCGCTTCATCGCTGATCGAAAGGCTTGTGAAGCCAGGCCCAGCTAACGCCCGCAAGGTGCGGAAGGCGGGCAAATCCTCCGGCCGCGCCGCCCGGACGACGTAACCGACGCCGCTCATCGCGAAGACCGCTGCAGCTCAACCATGCGCGAAGCTTTGCGCGCCGCGCTGCACCTGTCCAGCCGCTGATGCTCCAGCGCGTCGCCACGCTTGCGGAGGCCCCAAATGCAACGGGCCCGGCCATCAGCCGGGCCCGCGCTTCATCTGCTGGTGCGCAGACTTACTTGAACGAGATGGTGACCGCGGAACGGCGATTGAGCGGCTCGCGCACGCCATCGGCCGTCGCCTTGTCGAGGTTGGTTTCGCCAGCCCCTTCCGTGGTGATCACGCCCGTCGGGATGCCCCCGGCCACCAGCGCATCGGCCACCACCGTGGCGCGGCGTTGCGAAAGCGCCACGTTGTAGTCCGGACGCCCAGACGTGTCGGTGTAGCCCACGACCCGCACCGTGGCGACGTTGCACGCCTTCGCGCGCGCCACCGCGTTGTTGATCGTGTCGATCGCCGTTTGATCCAGCGCCGACTTGTCCCACGCAAAGTAGACCTTGAAATCCTGCGCCGGGCAAACCTGCACCGGAGCCGGAGCCGCTTCAGGCGGAGGCGGCGGAGGAGCAGGCGGCGGAGGCGGAGGCGGAGGAGCCGCAAACGACCAACGCAAACCAATCGTGCCAGTGTGCGTCGTATAATCGGCGTTGTAGTTCGCCGGCAGCGCCAGCGGCGTCGTCGACGAGCCGTAATAGTTGTGATCCGGACTCGTGAAGTAGCGGTAGCCCACATCTACCGTCAGGCGCGGCGAAACCGCGAAGCCGACGCCGGCGAGGCCTTGATACGCGAGGCCGCCGACATCGTCGTCCATAATTTGGCCGGAGCCCGGCGTATGCGCGTCGCCGATGATGCGCGCGACCCCGACGCCGAGGCCGAGATACGGCTGGATCGTGCCGGCGCTGTTGAAATCGTAGAACGCGTTGAACATCGCGGCCCACGCATGCGCACCGCCGCCCGCAACCGTCGTTCCGGTTTCCAGCGCGTTATAGCGATGGGACAATTCGCCTTCCAGGCGAAACCCGCCCGACAGGCTGTAGCCCACGCCCAGATGTTGGCTCCAATCGGAGTCGAAATTGTTGTCGCCCGCGAGCGACACCGCCGCCGGCGACGGCGCCGTCGTATTGAGCAAACCGCCGTCGAACGTGTAGCCGACGTCGGCCCGGCCGTACCAGCCTTCGGCCGCATTCGCGGCGGCAGGCGCGCCAATCAGGATGGCGGCGAGCGCCGTCGCGCTCTGAAGCACCTTCTTCATGTGTTTCCCCTCGTTTGGCCGCGTTTCGCGGCGATCAAACAGTTGCTCGCTCGGATCGCTTTGCGTCGACCAGCCGAATCGGCCCAATTCTGATAGTATCGTGAAACCCGCACAATCTAAAAAAGCGCCGCAGCATGCGCTTCGGTGATTTCTTTACAGTGAGAAACCCAAAAGCAACGGGCCCGGCGGTGAACCGGGCCCGTTTTGGGTTTGGGCTTAAGCTTACTGGAACGAGATGGTGACCGCGGAACGACGGTTGAGCGGCTCGCGCACGCCGTCGGCCGTCGCCTTGTCGAGGTTGGTTTCGCCAGCCCCTTCCGTGGTGATCACGCCCGTCGGGATGCCCCCGGCCACCAGCGCATCGGCCACCACCGTGGCGCGGCGTTGCGAAAGCGCCACGTTGTAGTCCGGACGCCCAGACGTGTCGGTGTAGCCCACGACCCGCACCGTGGCGACGTTGCACGCCTTCGCGCGCGCCACCGCGTTGTTGATCGTGTCGATCGCCGTTTGATCCAGCGCCGACTTGTCCCACGCAAAGTAGACCTTGAAATCCTGCGCCGGGCAAACCTGCACCGGAGCCGGAGCCGCTTCAGGCGGAGGCGGCGGAGGAGCAGGCGGCGGAGGTGGAGGCGGAGGAGCCGCAAACGACCAACGCAAACCAATCGTCGCCGATTGCGCGGTGTAATCCAGATCGTACGAAGCCGCAGTGACCGGCGGAACGGTGGATGTGCCGCCGACATTCAGATCCGGCGCTGCGAAATAGCGATATCCGACATCCAGCATCAGCCGCGGCGTCAGCGCGAAACCGACACCGGCGAGACCTTGCCAAGCGAAGCCCGTATCTTTCGTGCGCAGGATTTGCGACGCCGTCGGCGTCACCGCATCAGGCACCACTGTTGCGCCGCCCACGCCGACGCCGAGATAAGGCTGGATCGAACCGCCGCGATTGAAGTCGTAAAACGCATTGATCATGTACGACCACGCGTGCGCACCGCCGCTGGCGATCTGCGCCGACGTTTCCAATTCGTTGTAGCGGTGGCCGAGTTCGCCTTCCAAACGGAAGCCGTTGGAAAGGCCGTAGCCCACGCCCAGGTGCTGGCTCCAATCGGCGTCGAAATCGTGCTGACCATTGAGCGTGACAGGCGCCGGCGTCGGCGCCTTCGAAACGTCGACGTCGCCGTCGAACGTGTACCCGACATCGGCCCGCCCGTACCAACCTTCCGCTGCGTTAGCGGCTGCCGGCGCGCCGATCAGGATGGCCGCGAGCGCTGTGGCGCCCTGAAGCATCTTCTTCATGATGTTCCCCTCCGTTGACCGCGGCGGCGGGCAAGATCTCCGTGCGCCCATAGTCGACGAGCCCCAAAAACGGCCCAAACCGCCCGCGGTTCCATGCGCTGCCGCATTTCCGGACTTTGATAGTGGCGGGAACATATTACAGGCGCAACCACGCCTCCCGCGGCGCGCCGCGCTGTGGCTTAAATGCCGCGCGAGAAGCCTGGATTGCGAAGCCGCCGCCGCAGCGTTATGAAGCGCCCCTCCCGCAAAACGGGGACGGAGCGTGGCGCAGCCCGGTTAGCGCACCAGTCTGGGGGACTGGGGGTCGTGGGTTCGAATCCCGCCGCTCCGACCATAAATTCAAGGGCTTAGAGTTAACCGCACCTACGATCAGGCCGGCGGCGCCGCATGGCCGCCGGCGCTTGATAAGCCGTGCAGATGTTTGCGCCCCTGCGGCCGGCGCGGCGTGAAATTTTTATAGCACCGCGTCGCACGCGGCCGCCGGCAACCGCGCACGGAGATATTCGCGCGCCATTTCACGCCATACGCGAAGCAATTGCTGGCGGCGCACGGGCTCATCGAGAATGAGTTTGCGCACGGCGAAGCCGCGCACGACGCCGAGCGTCAGCCCGAGAATGTCGCCGGCCAGCGCTTTCGGCAGCCCCGCCTGCGCCAAACGCGCGCTCCATGCGCGTTCCACGCGCACGCGGCTTTCGCGCATCATGTCGCGCGCTGCATCGTGCAGCGCGCCGTTGCGCTCGTCGCTCACCAGGATCGACGTCGTCATGAAGAAAAAATCGCCAAAGAAAAATTCCAACGCGTCGTCGATCACGTGATCGAGGATTTTGCCGGCGTTGCGCGAGGCGCGGATGCGCCGCTGCGCGCGCGCCACCATCTCGTCGCGCAGATGCTCCAGAGTAGCGATCACCAGCGCCTTTTTCGTCGGGAAATGATGGCGTTGGGCGCCGCGCGAGACGCCGGCGCGCTGGGCGATCTCCTCGGTCGCGAACCCATCGAAACCGCGCAACCGCACCAGGCCGGCCGCCGCCTCCAGGATGCGCGTGCGCGTGGCGGCGCTGCGCGAGGCCTGCGTGCGCCGCAGGGGCGGATGCGGCGGCGCGGCGATCGGGCGCTTGCGGGGTTCGGGCGTGCGGCTCAAGCGGTTCTCGTGATCACGTTAAGGTGCGCTGCAAGAAACAGCCAGCCTTGGCTGGTTGTCTAGGCCCGGCGGCCTTGTTATGCAGTCGCAGGGCCTGCCCCGCGCAATAGGCGCAAGACCTGTGAAGCGGCGCGGGCCGGCATGGGAGAAGCGCCATGACGGCTGCGACGGACGTTTTCACCAATCTCATCCAGGACAAGCCGGAGGAGGATATCTTTCGCGTCGCGCGGCGCGCCTATACCGACGATCGCATCCTCGCCCGCGAGAAGGAGCGCATCTTCGACCGCTGCTGGATTTATCTCGGCCATGCCTCGGAGCTGCCCAATGCGTCCGACTATCTGACGCGCTCCGTCGCGGGGCGGGAGATCATCTTCAACCGCGACCGCGCGGGCGCATTCCACGCCTTCATGAACACCTGCCCGCATCGCGGCGCTGTGCTCGTGCGCGAAAAGCGCGGCAACGCGCTTTCTTTCCAGTGCTTCTATCACGGCTGGAATTTCAACGTGAACGGCCGCTTCGCCTCGCGTTATCCCGAAGGCGCCTACGGCAAGGGCCATTATGACGGCGGCTGCGCCGACCTCGTCTCCGTGCCGCGGCTTGATCAATATCAGGGCTTTTATTTCGTCAATTTCGATCGCGATGCGATCGACCTCGCCGATTACCTGGCCGATGCGAAAGAGATATTCGATCTCGTTTCCTCGCACGGCGACGACGGCATGGAGATCGTCGGCGACGGGCATGAATATCAGATCGCCGCGAACTGGAAGATGCTGGCGGAAAACAGCGTCGACGGTTTCCACGCGCCGACGACGCACAGCACGTATGTGCAGTATCTGATGGCGATGGGCGACGTGCGCACCAACGCCGAGTTCAAAATGGGCCGCGCGGTGGCGCTGGGCAATGGCCACGCGCTCATGGAATATGACGGGCCGTGGGGCCGGCCTTCCGCCCTGCCCGTGCCAAGTTGGGGTAAGGAATTATCCGACCGCGTCGAGGCGCGTCGCGAGGCGCTGATCGCAAGATTCGGCCGCGAGCGCGGCGTGCGGCTCGCCGAATCCAACCGCAACGCGGTGATCTTTCCAAACCTCGTCATCAACGACATCATGTCGATCACCGTGCGCACCTTCTTTCCCCGCAACGCCGAAACGCTCGATGTCTGCGGCTGGGCGCTTGGCGTTAAGGGAGAAGCCGACGACCTGCGCTCGCTGCGGCTGCATAATTTCCTCGAATTCCTTGGTCCCGGCGGCTTCGCCACGCCCGATGATGTGGAAGCGCTCGAAGCCTGCCAGCGCGGCTACCGCAATCATGCCGAGGCGCCCTGGAACGACATGTCGAAAGGCATGCCCCGCCGCTCCAACGCGCACATGGACGATGAAGAGCAATTGCGCGCCTTCTGGCGCGAGTGGAACCGGCGCATCGCTGATGCGTGAGGCGCGCAAGCTGAAAGGAACCCCCGATGCCGTCTGAACAGAAACCGATCGGCTCCGGCTTCACGCGCGACACCACCGCCGAACAGGCGTTGGGCCGGCCGGACATGCGCGGCGTGAATGTCGTCATCACCGGGGCCTCTGCGGGCATCGGCGTGGAGACGGCGCGCGTGCTGGCGAACGCCGGCGCCACGGTGATCGCCGCCGTGCGTGCGCCGGAGCGGGCCCGCGCGGCGCTGAACGGGTTGCCGAACGTGGAGATCGAAACGCTGGAGCTTTCCGATCCCGCCTCGATCGACGCGTTCGCGGAGGGCTTCCTCGCCTCCGCCCGGCCGCTGCATCTACTGATCAACAACGCCGGCGTTATGGCCATCCCGCAGGCGCGCGACGGGCGCGGCAACGAGCTGCAATTCTCGACCAATCATCTGGGCCATTTTCAACTCACCGCGCGGCTTTGGCCTGCGCTCAAGCGCGCCCAAGGCGCACGCGTGGTGGCGTTGTCCTCCGGCGCGCACCGGCGCAGCCCCGTGGTGTTCGAGGATGTGAACTACACGCGGCGCGCTTACGACAAATGGCAGGCCTACGGCCAATCGAAGACAGCCAATTCGCTGTTCGCGGTGGAACTCGACGCGCGCGGCGAAAAAGACGGCGTACGCGCCTTCGCCGTGCATCCGGGCGTGATCCCCGGTACGGAATTGCAGCGCAGCCTCACCGCCGAAGATCGCGCCGGCGTCACCGCCATTGGCGGCGCGAAAACGGTGCCGCAGGGGGCTGCCACCACCGTGTGGTGCGCGACCGCGCCGCAGCTTGCGGGCAAGGGCGGCGTCTATTGCGAGGACGTGGAAATCGCCGAAGCGGCGGCGGCCGACAAAGCGAGCCCCGGCGGCGTGCGCCCCTGGGCGATCGACCGCGGCGCGGCGCGCCAGCTATGGGCGCTCAGCGAAACGATGACGGGCGTGCAGCTGCCCTGAGCCCAACCGCTTTGGGCGCGGGCGCTCAGTCTCGCCCGCCGACGAGGCGCGCCACGCGCGCCTGCGCATAAGAGGCCACTGCGTTGGCGCCGTCGCCTTCGCCGGCTTCGGGGTGCGGCACCTCGGCCACCACCGCGCCGAAGAAACCCGCCGCCGCGGCCGAGCGCACCGCGCCCTGCAGCATATGCGCCGGATTGGCATTGGCGATGTCGCCGCGCTCTGGCGGCAGGCCGTAGATTTCGATCACCGCCGGGGCGCCGATCTCCGCGATCAGCGCGACGACGTCTTCGACGGATTTGTTATCAACAAGAAGCAGCCGCTTCAGCGCGCGCGCGGCGGCCATATCGATCGGACCGTACAAGCGCTTGCGGCCCGGATCCGCGGCCGGCGCGAACACAGCGAACGATTCGTCCCAGCTGCGCAGCACCCGCCTGGCGACGCCCAACTCAGCCGCTGCATCGCTCGCCGAAAGAAAGGTGAGGTGCTGATTTGGCTGATTGCGCGCCGTGTTTCGCATTACTTCGACCTTTCAATCCGTTCCCGCAACAATTGCGAAGGGCGGAACGTCACCACCCGTCGCGGCGTGATCGGCACTTCTTGGCCGGTTTTCGGATTGCGTCCGATACGCTCCCGCTTTTGTCGGACGACAAAGTTGCCGAAGCGTGAAAGCTTCACGGTCTCGCCTTCAACAAGGGCGCTTTCCATTTCACGCAACATATCCTCGAGGAATTGGGCGCATTCTTGTCTCGGCCTGTCCGTTTCCAAGGCGAGCGCTTCGATGAGTTCGGCGCGAGTGATGGTTTGCTGGGCCATGATCGGCGCATCCTGCGGGCTAATTTTGTGGATAAAGCTAAGCGCGTCAGCGGTTTGCGTCTAGAGCCGGCGCGCGCGCGAATCTCCGGCCGCAGCCGAATTCAGAGCTGAACGAGTGCTGCGCCCCAGGTGAGGCCGCCGCCCAGCGCTTCCATCAGCACCAGATCGCCCGCTTTGATCCGCCCGTCCTTGCGCGCCGTCCAGAGCGCCAGCGGCACGGACGCGGCGGAGGTGTTGCCGTGCTCGGCGATCGTCGAGATCACCTTTTCCGGCGCCACGCGGAGACGGCGCGCCACGCCGTCGAGGATGCGCTGGTTGGCCTGATGCGGCACGAACCAATCAACATCTTCAAGCCGCGCGCCGGCGCGCTTGGCGGCTTCCGTCATCGCATCGGCGATGTGCTCCACCGCGTGGCGGAACACCTGGTTGCCGAGCATGCGCAGATGGCCGGTGGTTTGCGTCTGGCTGGGGCCGCCGTCGACATACAGCAGGTCGTGATGGCGCCCATCGGAGCGGATGTAGGTGGATAATAGCCCGCGCCCGCGCGCGTCCGCCTCGGGCATGGCGCGCAGCACCACCGCGCCGGCCCCATCGCCGAACAGCACGCAGGTGGAGCGGTCTTGCCAGTCGAGGATGCGCGAGAACGTTTCCGCGCCGATCACCAGCGCACATTCGGCTTGGCCGCGAGCAAGAAAATTATCCGCCGTGGTCAGCGCGTAGATGAAGCCAGAGCACACGGCCTGCAGATCGAACGCGGCCCCGCGCGTGACGCCGAGGCCCGCCTGCACGCGCGCCGCGGTGGCCGGGAAGGTGAGATCGGGCGTGGCTGTGGCCAACACGATGAGATCGACGGCGCTCGCATCGAGGCCCGCATCGGCCAGCGCTTCGCGCGCGGCGGCAAGAGCCAGATCGGAGGTCTTTTCGCCTTCCGCCGCGATATGGCGCTTGCGGATGCCCGTGCGCTCCACGATCCATTCGTCGCTGGTATCGACCATGCGGGCGAGTTCGTCATTGGAGAGGACGCGATCGGGCAACCGCCCGCCGACGCCCGCAAGGACGGAGCGTTTCTCGATCAAGACTGGCCTGTTTCGGCGGCGACCGGAGCCGGCGGCGCGGCGCCCGCAAGTTTCCGGAGATTGGCGACGATTTCTTCGCGGAAGTGCGAGCGCGCCATGCGCACCGCGACATTGATGGCGGCGGCGAAGCCCGCGCCGTCGGTTCCGCCGTGGCTTTTCACGACCACGCCGTTCAGCCCCAGAAACACCCCGCCATTGACCGAGGAAGGATCGATCCGATCCTTGAAGGCTTTGAAAGCGGGATAGGCGATCATCGCGCCGATGCGGCCCAGCAGCGAGGCGCGCAGCGCTTCGCGCAAAAAGCCGGTGACGAGGCGGGCGGCGCCTTCACCCGTCTTGATCGCGACATTGCCGGTGAACCCGTCCGTCACGACCACGTCGGCGTGGCCGGCGCTGATCCCATCGCCCTCGACGAAGCCAATGAAGGCGAGGTCGACTCCGGCGGAACGCACCAGGCGCGCGGCGTGGCGGATCTCCTCATGGCCTTTGAGTTCTTCCGAGCCGATGTTGAGCAAGGCCACCGTGGGCCGCTGCGAGCCGTAGACGGCGCGATGAAACGCTTCGCCCATGATCGCGAATTCGACGAGCTGTTCGGCGTCGGCGTCCACATCGGCGCCGACGTCCAGCATCACCGAATAGCCCTTCGGCGTCGGCCAAGAGCCGACGATGGCCGGGCGATGCACGCCCTCGACCATGCGCAGCCGCAGCTTCGAGATCGCCATCAGCGCGCCGGTGTTGCCCGCGGAGACGGCGGCGTGCGCCTGGCCGGTCTCCACCGCGGCGACAGCGTTCCACATGCTCGTGCCTTTGCCCTGGCGCAGCGCCTGGCTGGGCTTGGCGTCCATCGCGATGGCGGTGTCGGTGTGGGCGATGTCGCAGACCGCGCGGGCGTGCGGGTGCGAGGCCAGCATGGCGGCGAGGCGCTCGCTCGGGCCGTGCAACAGGAACCGCACGCCAGGATGGCGGCGTATGGCCTGCTCCACACCGTCGATCACGATGCCGGGCGCGCGGTCGCCGCCCATGGCGTCAACGGAGATCACCAGCCCTTCGGGCATGCTATCGGTACGCCTCCAGCCGACGCGCGCGCCGGGTGCGGCGGGACCATATCGCGCGCATATCGAAAATCAAAACCCGGTTACGACGGCGGAATAGGCCAGCATTCCGGCTTAGCCAATTCGTCCAGGGGGCGCGCGGCGAGGCCCGCGGCCGCAGCCAGGGCGTAATCCGCCAGCGGGGCGGCGAAGGGAGCGCCCTCCGCGTCCCATACATTGCGCGAGAGGGCCCCGGCCAGGGCCGTGCGGTCACCGGCTGCGAGGGCTGCGCCATACGCGGCGAAGCGGCCCAGAAAGGCGCGGGCGATCTTCTTCATGTGCTTGGGTACGCTGAGGTCGCCGACGCCGGCTTCCCGCAACCCCTCGTCGAAGCTGCGGAACAACACGTCGGCGAAAAGCTGCGCCAGGGCTTCGCCGCCCGGCTCCGCCCGCAGCCGGCGGGCGACCAGCGCCCCATGGAGCGCGGCCATTTGGAACCGGCCGTCGAACGTGTCGGCGGCCCTGCCCGGCCCGTAGAGCGCGGGCTGGCGCGCGGCCGCCATCGTCGCCGCCAGCAGCCGCTCGGCCGCCGCGCGGTTCGGGTTCGGACGCAGGCCCAGGGCCTCCAGAAGCGCCAAGAATGCGGTCCCCTCTTGCCGGTGGAACAGCGCCGGCTTACCCCTTCGGGGGAGGCGAGGAGAAGCCATGAAAGTCGGTTCGGCCGGATTTGTCGCGGCGTCGCTGCTGGCGCTCGTGAGCGCGGGCGCGTGCACGCCTATGCGCGAGTCGCACGGCTGGGTGGCCGACAGCACCTCCACTTCTTCGGAGGTGCAGGCCGGCGTGGACACAAAGTCGACGGTTCTGGCGCGTATGGGCTCGCCCTCCACACAGGGCGTCTTCGGCCAGCAGACCTGGTATTACATCACTACGCTGCAGCAGAGCTTCGCCTTCTACAATCCGAAGACCACGGCGCGCGCGATCCTGGCGGTGCGTTTCAACGACGACGATGTCGTGGCCTCCGTCGACAAGTTCGGCGTCGAGCGCGGCCGGGTGATCAATTACGCCGACCAGAAAACGCCGACGCGCGGGCGCGAGCTTGGCGTCATCGAGCAATTGTTCGGCAATATCGGGTCGAGCTCGCCGGTGCGGCCGCCGGAAGAAGACGAAAGCCGCCGCGACCGCCGTTAGGCGCCGTCACGGCCGGCGAGAAAAAACCCCGGCGCTTAGCGGCGCCGGGGTTTTCGTTTCGCGTTTCGGCGAAGGGTTAGTGGCCCGCCAGCGCCGCCAGCAGCAGCAGCGCCACGATGTTGGTGATCTTGATCATCGGGTTCACCGCCGGGCCCGCTGTATCCTTGTAAGGATCGCCGACAGTGTCGCCGGTGACGGCGGCCTTATGGGCTTCCGAGCCCTTGCCGCCGAAATTGCCTTCCTCGATGTATTTCTTCGCGTTGTCCCACGCGCCGCCGCCCGACGTCATCGAAACGGCCACGAAGAGCCCCGTGACGATCACGCCGACGAGCATGGCGCCCAAGGCTGCGAATGCATCGGACTTCCCGTTGATGAGATAGATCACGCCGAAGAACACCACCGGCGATAGCACCGGCAGCAGCGAAGGCACGATCATTTCCTTGATCGCAGACTTCGTCAGCAGATCGACCGCGCGGCCGTAATCGGGCTTGGCGGTGCCTTCCATGATGCCGGGGATTTCCTTGAACTGCCGGCGCACCTCGGTGACGACCGACTGCGCCGCCCGGCCCACCGCCGTCATCGAGAGACCGCCGAACAGGTAAGGCAGGAGCCCGCCGAACAGCAACCCGACGATGACGTAGGGATTGGCCAGCGTGAAATCCGGCGTCACGCCCGCGAAGAACAGATGCTCGCTCGAGTTTGCCGAATAGAAGGCGAGGTCTTGCGTGTAGGCCGCATAGAGCACCAGCGCGCCGAGGCCGGCGGAGCCGATCGCATAGCCCTTCGTCACCGCCTTCGTGGTGTTGCCGACGGCGTCCAGCGCATCGGTGGTGACGCGCACCTCCTTCGGCAGGCCGGACATTTCGGCGATGCCGCCGGCGTTGTCCGTCACCGGGCCGAAGGCATCGAGCGCAACCACCACGCCGGCCAGCGCCAGCATCGTCGTCACCGCCACGGCGATGCCGAAGAGGCCCGCCAAGGTATAGGTCGCGATGATGCCGGCGATGATGACGAGGGCGGGCAGCGCCGTGGCTTCCATCGAAACCGCGAGGCCCTGGATCACGTTCGTGCCGTGGCCCGTGGTGGACGCGGTGGCGATCGACTTCACAGGGCGGAAGCCCGTGCCCGTGTAGTATTCGGTGATCCACACGATGAGGCCCGTGACGCCGAGGCCGATCACGCCGCACCAGAAGAGCTTCTCGCCCGTGATGTCGAGGCCGGCGCCGATCGGGCCCATGCCGCCATTGACGACCTGGATGGAGCCCCACAGTGCGCCGATGGACAACACCGCCGCGGCGATGAAGCCCTTATAGAGCGCGCCCATGATGTTGTTCGACTTGCCGAGGCGTACGAAGAACGTGCCGACGATCGAGGTGATCACGCACGTGCCCCCGATCACCAGCGGCAGCAGCATCATCGCGGAAACCGTGCTCGGCTGATCGCGGAAGAGGATCGAGGCGAGCACCATCGTCGCCACGGTGGTGACGGCGTAGGTCTCGAACAGGTCGGCCGCCATGCCCGCGCAATCGCCGACATTGTCGCCCACGGAGTCCGCGATCGCTGCGGCGTTGCGCGGATCGTCTTCCGGAATGCCGGCTTCGACCTTGCCCACCATGTCGCCGCCGACATCGGCGCCCTTGGTGAAGATGCCGCCGCCGAGACGCGCAAAGATCGAGATGAGCGAAGCGCCGAAGCCCAGTGAAACGAGAGCGTCGACGACGGTCCGGTCCGTCGGCGAAAGGTTCAGCCCCGCCGTCAGGAAATAATAATAACCAGCGACGCCGATGAGCGCGAAGCCCGCCACCAGCATGCCCGTCACTGCGCCGGATTTGAACGCCGTGGAAAGGCCCGCCGCAAGGCTCACGCGCGCGGCTTCCGCCGTGCGCACATTCGCAGTCACCGACACATTCATGCCGATGAAGCCGGCGGCGCCCGAAAGCACTGCGCCGATCACGAAGCCCGCCGCCTCAAGCCAGCCCAGCGCGAAACCGAGCACAAGCGCGAGCACGACGCCGGCCGCGGCGATCGTGGTGTATTGCCGTTTCAGATAGGCGCGCGCGCCTTCCTGGATGGCCGCCGCGATTTCCTGCATCCGGGCGTTGCCGGGGCTTAGCTTCTTGATCGCCTGGCTGGTGAGGAACGAGTACAGCGCCGCGACGACGCCTGAGCCGATCACCAGCCACAGCACCAGATTATTGCTCATTAGGATTTCCTATGGGCGGCCCAGGATGGGCCTTGTGTCACAAGCCTTTTTTCGCGCGAAAGCGGCTGACAAAGCCCCCGCCCGTCGAATCGGGCGGACCATGCCAAAGACGTTACCCGCACGCAATGCCACGGTCGGCCCGGGGGAATTGGCCGCAACCGTCACGACCGGCGGAGCGAGTCGACGCCGGTGATGCTCACCTTTTTGATATTGGCCGCGCCCAGCGCTTCTTCCGCCGCCGCCTTCAGGACCGGCAACGCCGCCTGCGTGTTCAAGGTATCGTTGCGGTCGGGGGAGGCCAGGGAAACCCGGTGCGTCGCCCGCAACAGCGAATCCCGCAGGAAATGGGCGCGATCGCGCAACTTCAGGGAGTTGGCCCCATCGGCCAGATCCACCTGAACGGTCACAAACAGATAATTGACCAGCTTCCCGTCCCGGATGACGGGCGTCACCACGTTGGGCGCGACGATCACCCGTTCGCCGCCGGTCTCTTTCTCCTCCTTCGCGCTCGCCGCCAACGCCGGGGCGCCGGCGAGCGCCGGCCCGAGGGCGAGCAGGGCGAGGGCGAAGAGGCGATGCCGCATGGGGCGGACGATGCCGCGGCGTGCTTTCCAATTGGTTAGCGCGGGCCGGCGCCCAGGGCGTGCGCGTAGCCTCCCGGCCCCGCCGCCAGCGCTGCGCCGGCGAGGGTGAAGACCACGCCCTGCCCGGCCCGCGCCGCGCCGATCCGCGTGAACCCCGCCGCAGCCAGCGCCGCGGCCTTGCCCGGCGGCGCCGTCAGCAGGATTTCGTAATCGTCCCCGCAGCTGGCGAGGAAAGCCAGCGCAAGTCCCCTATCGGCTTGCCGCGCCAGCCAGGCTTGCGCGGCGGGGGAGAGCGGCACCCGCTCGGCCTCGATCGCCAGCGCCAGGCCGGAAGCGGCGGCGATTTTGCCCGCATCCGCAATCAGCCCATCCGACACGTCCATCGCCGCCGCCGCGTGCGCGGCGACCGCCGCCGCCAAGTCCGTGCGCGGGCGCGGCAAACGATAGCGCTGGATTAGCGCTTCGCGTTCGGCCGGCGCGAACTCTTCCCCGCGCAGCGCGCGCAAGCCGAGGCCCGCGTCGCCGATCGTCCCGCTCACCCACACCTCGTCGCCTGCGCGCGCATCGCTGCGCGCAGGCGTGCGCGCGCCGGCGGCGCCCAGCATCGTCACCGACAGCATGAGCGGCCCCGGCGTCGCCACCGTATCGCCGCCCCACAGCGTGATCGCGTATTCCGCCTGATCGGCGGCGAGCCCTTGCGCCAGCGCCGCGATTTCGTCCGCCCTGCGCGCGGCAGGCCAGCACAGCGTCAGCAGATAACCCAGCGGGCGCGCGCCCTTCGCGGCGAGATCAGAAAGGTTGACGCGCAGCGCCTTGCGCGCGACCGCGTCGAGGGGATCGTCCGCCAGAAAATGCACGCCTTCGACGATGGCGTCGGTCGTCGCTACGATCGCGCCCGCGTGTTCGATCAGCGCTGCATCGTCAAGCAGGCCGCGCGCGGCGGGCGTCCCCGCAAGCGGCGCGAAATGGCGTGCGATGATCGCGAACTCGTCGCGTTCGGATTTATCCGGGCTGGCCATCGCCGCGGAGCGTGCGCGCGCTCGCCTCCAAGCAAGCGTTGACGAAACCGGGCTCCGGCCCGTCGAAAAAATCCTTGGCGATCTCGACATATTCGTCGATCACCACCGCCGCGGGCGTTTCGCGCCTGGCCCAAAGTTCGATCACGCCGGCGCGCAGGATCGCGCGCGCCACCGCATCGAGGCGCTCCAGCCGCCAGCCTTCCGCCAGCGTACGCGCGATTTGCGTATCGAGCGCTTCCTGGCGCTCCACCGCGGCTTCAACAATGGCGCGGAACAGCTCCTGATCCACGTCGCAATCGGCCGGGCCCGCTTCCGCGGCGGGCAGCCGGCCGGCGGAAAGGTCGGCGATCGCTGCAGCAGGCGAAGAGCCCGCCATCTCCATTTGATAGAGCGCCTGCACGGCGGCGAGGCGCGCAGCGCTCGCCCCGGCGCGGCCCCCGCGCGAACGCGCCGGACTCATCGGCTTTGACCGGCGATCTGGCGCTTGTAGGCGATCAACGCCAAGGCGGCGCGCGCGGCTTCGCCGCCCTTGTCGCCCTGGTCCAGCGCCGCGCGCACGCGCGCCTGATCGAGATTTTCCACCGTGAGCAGCCCGAACCCGATCTCCAGCCCGCGCAGGCTCAATTCCATGATGCCGCGCGCGGTTTCCCCGCAGACATAATCGTAATGGCTGGTTTCGCCGCGCACCACGCAGCCGAGCGCTACGTATCCATCGAAGCCGCACTGGGCGCTTTCGGTCGCCAGGATCGCCGCCGGCAGTTCAAACGCGCCGGGCACTTCCACCACCTCATGCGCGCCGCCCGCCGCAGCGATCGCGCGCGCGGCGCCTTCGATCAACGGGCCGACCACCTCGCGATAATAGGGCGCTGCCGCAATCAGCAGACGCGCGCCGCTCACGCGGACGACGGGCGGGGGCGCGCTCTCCACCTTCATGGCGTACGATGCTTAAACGGACGCCAGCCATCGACGGTCAAGCCGTAGCCTTCGAGGCTGACGATCTTTTGCGGCGCATTGGAAAGCAGCACCATCCGGCGCACGCCCAGATCGCGCAGCACCTGCGCGCCGACGCCATATTCCCGCAACATGCGCGCATGGCGCTCGTCCTCGTGCTCGCCGCCTTGCAGGATGCGTTTGGCCAGCACGTTGGGATCGGCGTCGCGCAGGATCACCATCACGCCGCCGTCGGGTTCTTCGCCGATCTCGCGCAGCGCCGCCGCGATCAGCCCGCCGCGCCCGCCTTCGTCGCCCAGCACGTCGGCGGCGAAATCCAGGCGGTGCATGCGCACCAGGGTCGGCCGGTCCGCGCGGATCGTTCCGCGCACCATCACCGGAATTTCCAGCCCATCGAGTTTGTTGCGGTACACGAGCGCGTGGAAACCCTCGCCGAACGTCGTGGCGAAGGGCGCCTCGGCGACGCGCTCGACATAGTGATCGTGCTCGCCGCGATAGGCGATCAGATCGGCGATCGTTCCGATCTTGATATTGTGGTGCTGCGCGAACGCGATCAGATCCGGCAGGCGCGCCATGCTGCCGTCGTCGTTCATCACCTCGCAGATGACGGAGGCCGGGTTGAGGCCGGCCAGGCGGGCGATGTCCACCGAGGCTTCGGTGTGCCCCGCGCGGGTGAGCACGCCGCCCGGGCGCGCCACCAGCGGAAACACATGACCGGGGGAGATGATGTCTTCCGCGCTTTTCGTGGGATCGATCGCCACTGCGATGGTGTGCGCACGATCGTGCGCGGAGATCCCGGTAGAGATGCCTTCCTTCGCCTCGATCGACACCGTGAACGCGGTTTGATGGCGCGTCTGGTTGCGCGGGCTCATCGGCTGCAGATGCAGATGCCCGGCGCGCTCGGCGGTGAGCGCCAGGCAGATGAGCCCGCGCCCGTTCTTGGCCATGAAATTCACCGCGTCCGGCGTGGCGAATTGCGCGGGGATCACGAGATCGCCCTCGTTCTCCCGGTTTTCCGCATCGACCAGGATGTACATCCGCCCCTGGCGCGCTTCCTCGATCACCTCTTCGACCGGAGAGATGTAGCGGTGGAGATCGCTGAGATCGGCGCGGCGCGCGCTCGTCATCGCCTCACGCTCCCCGCATCTGCAGCATCCGCGCGACATAGCGCGCCACCGTGTCCACCTCGAGGTTCACCTTGTCGCCCACCTTGAGCGCGGAAATCGTGGTGACCTGTGCGGTGTGCGGAATGATCGCCACGCCGAACGTTTGCGTGCCCGTGTGCGTGACGGTGAGGGAGACGCCGTCCACCGCGATCGAGCCTTTCGTGGCGATCAGCGGCATCAGCGCTCCCGGCGCCTCGACCGTGTAGCGCGTCGAGCCGCCCTCCGGCGCGATCTCGCGCACGACGCCGACGCCATCGACATGGCCCATCACCAGATGCCCGCCCAATTCCTCGCCTGCCTTGAGCGAGCGCTCGAGATTGACGCGTGAACCCACGCGGAGGCCGCCCAAGGTCGTCAGGCCCAGCGTCTCCGGCACCGCTTCCACGGCGTGGGTCATGCCGGCGTTCAGGCGTTGCTTGTCCACCACCGTCAGGCACACCCCGGCATGCGCGATGGAGGCGCCGATCTCGACGCTGTCGGCGTCATACGGAGAGCGCACCTCGAAGCGCGTCACCGCGCCGGGCGCGACGGCGATGATTTCCCCCAGGGCGGTGACAATTCCCGTAAACATTAGGCGCGCTCGTACGTCTCCCAGAGATCGTCGTCCAGTTCGCGCGCCGCAACCCGGCGCCAGCGGCGCGCATCGGAAAGCCGCTTCGCGTCAGCGCCAGCCACGCCGGGCCGGCCGGCGGCCCCGATGATCAGCGGCGCCCGGAACCACTCGATGCGGTCGACCGCGTCCGCCTCCAGGAATGACGCCGCCACCCGCCCGCCGCCTTCCACAAAGAGCGAATCCACCGGCTCCTCGTTGGTGGAGAGCTGCGCCAGGAACGCCGCCAGATCGACGCCGCGGTCCCCGCGCGGGAAGAGGCGCACCCGCGCGCCCATCGCCTCGAGCTTCACCTTGGCCACCGGGTTCGCATCCTCGCAGCCCGCCGCCAGAACCGGGCCGAAGGCCACCGTGCGCAGCAACTGGCTGTCGAGCGGCAGGCGCAGGGCGCTGTCGAGCACGATGCGCAAGGGATGGCGCGCGGGCGGGGTTTCTGTGCGCGCGGTCAATTCCGGATCGTCAGCCAGGGCCGTGCCGGAGCCGACGAGCACCGCTGCATGCACCGCGCGCAGATCGTGGCCCGCCGCGCGGGCGCGGGCGCCGGTGATCCACTGGCTTTCGCCGGACGCGGTGGCGATCTTCCCGTCGAGGCTGGTGGCGAGCTTCAGCGTGACGCGCGGGCGGGCGGATGCGCCGCCTGCGCTCATTCCCCATCCCCGGCGCGGTCGCCGCCGAGGCCCTTGTCGGCCAGGAAGGCGGCGAAATCGCCGGTTTCCTTGAAATCCTGGTAGACCGAGGCGTAGCGCACATAGGCGACGGGATCGCGCTCCGCCAAGGCTTCCATCACCATCTGGCCGATCCGCTGGGAAGGGATTTCGCTTTCGCCCAGACCTTCGAGGCGGCGCACGATGCCGGACACCATCTGATCGATGCCCTCGGTATCCACCGGGCGCTTGCGAAGCGCGATGGTGACGGAACGCACCAGCTTCTCGCGATCGAACGGCGTGCGCCGGCCGGAGCGCTTCAACACGATGAGTTCGCGCAGCTGCACACGCTCGAACGTGGTGAAACGCGAACCGCATTTCTCGCATTGTCGGCGGCGGCGGATGCATGCGCCATCTTCCGTCGGGCGCGAGTCCTTAACCTGGGTGTCCTCGTTCTGGCAGAAGGGGCAACGCATCGGCGCTACTGCGGATAGATCGGGAAGCGCGCGGTCAGCGCTTCGACCTTCTTCGCCACCGCCTGCTCGGTCGCGCTGTTGTCGCCGTTCGAGCGCGCATACGCCTCCAGCACCTCGACCATGAGATCGGCCACCTGGCGGAATTCCGCTGGGCCGAAGCCGCGCGTGGTCGCCGCGGGCGAGCCGACGCGCAGGCCGGAGGTGATCGCGGGCTTCGCCGTATCGTAGGGCACGGCGTTCTTGTTCGCGGTGATGCCGGCATGCTCCAGCGTCTTTTCCGCAGCTTTGCCGGTCACGTTCTTCGCCCGCAGATCGACGAGCGAGAGATGGCAATCGGTGCCGCCGGAAACGATCGCCAGGCCATGCTCGCCCAACCGTTCAGCCAGCGCCTTGGAATTCTCGATTACGCGGCGCGCATAAAGCTTGAATTCCGGCTCCAGCGCCTCCTTGAGCGCCACCGCCTTCGCCGCCACCACATGCATGAGCGGGCCGCCTTGCATGCCGGGGAACACGGCGGAGTTCAGCTTCTTGCCGATCTCTTCGTCGTTCGTGAGCAGCATCGCGCCGCGCGGCCCCCGCAGCGTCTTGTGCGTCGTCGTCGTCACCACATGGGCGTAGGGCAGCGGCGAAGGATAAAGCCCCGCAGCGACCAGCCCCGCATAGTGGGCGATGTCGGCCATCAGATAGGCGCCGACGCTGTCGGCGATTTCGCGCATGCGCTTGAAATCGATCTGGCGCGGATAGGCGGTGGCGCCGGCGAGGATCAGCTTCGGCTTCTCGCGCTCGGCGAGGGCGGCCAGTTCGTCATAGTCGATCAGGTGATCGTCGCGGCGCACGCCATACGGCACGACCTTGAACCACTTGCCCGACATGTTCACCGGCGAGCCGTGCGTGAGGTGGCCGCCGCAGGCCAGATCCATGCCGAGGAATTTGTCGCCCGGCTGCAGCAGCGCGAGAAACGCCGCCTGATTGGCCGAAGAGCCCGAGTGCGGCTGCACGTTCGCGAAACCGCAATTGAAGAGCCGCTTGGCCCGCTCGATCGCCAGCGTCTCGACGACGTCGACGAATTCACACCCGCCGTAATAGCGCCGGCCCGGATAGCCTTCGGCGTATTTGTTGGTGAGCACCGATCCTTGCGCCTCGAGCACCGCGCGGGACACGATGTTTTCCGACGCGATCAGCTCGATCTGGGTCGCCTGGCGGTGCTTCTCCGCGCGCATCGCCTCGAACAGCTCGGGGTCTGCCGCTTCGAGCGGCGCGGAAAAGAAGCGATCGTGTTCGGCGCTGGCGGCGGCGGTCTGGGGCATGCGAATCCTCGGGCAGGCGGCGGGCGGAAGATAGGGCGGCGCGCCAGGGAAGAAAAGCCGCGCGCGAGCGTTTCTCCACGGCGCGGAAAGTCGCAAATACTTGAACTATGCTAGGCTGGCGCTCTAGAGTCCAAGACTTCATACTTCATGTCATTATTCCAAGGCTCAGATATGCGCGAAGACACCAGCAGCGACCACACGGCCACAGACGGCGCTTTGCGCATGACGGCGGACGTGGTCGCCTCGTTCGCCGCCAACAACAAAATTCCCATGGAGCAGCTGCCCGATCTCATCCGCGCGGTGCACCGTACGATGACGAGCCTGGCGCGCGGCGAAGAGGATGGCGCGGGCGATCGCCCGAAGCCGGCGGCGCCCGTCAACAAGTCCGTTCACCACGATTACATCATCTGCCTGGAAGACGGCAAAAAGCTGAAGATGCTCAAGCGCTATTTGCGCTCCACTTACGACATGTCGCCCGAGGAATATCGCAAACGTTGGGGGCTGCCGGCGGACTATCCGATGGTCGCGCCCTCCTATGCCGAGCGCCGCTCGGAATTCGCCAAGCGCATCGGGCTGGGCAAGGGCGTGCGCCGGAAAGGCGCCTAAGCGCCCTCGCCCGCGTGCGGTACGCGGGCTGCGCCCCCTGCTCTCTTTCATTGCTTGCTGAAACGTGAAAATCGCCCCCTTCCGAACGCCATCGACATCGGGAGGGTAATATGGCCGACGCCCCGCGCCTGCCGGCGCGGAACGAAGACGCCTACGACGACGCCCAGCGCGCCTTCGTGGCGGCGCTGCGCGCTGGTCCGCGCGGCCCGAACATGGCGCCGAACGGGCCGTTCGCGGTGTGGCTGCACGCGCCCGCGCTCGGCGCGCTCGCCCAGCAGCTGGGCGCCTATTGCCGCTACGGCACGAGCCTTTCCGCGCGCCAATCGGAATTCGCGATCCTGTGCGTCGCGCACCATTGGCGCGCGCAGTTCGAATGGGCGGCCCATGCGCGGATCGCCGCCGAAGCAGGCGTTTCGGCGGAAACGATCGAAGCGGTGCGCGCTGGCAAGCCGCCGGCCGGCGCCGCGGCGGATGAATTGGCGATCCATGCCGTGGTGGAGGAACTCTTCCGCACCCAGCGCGTCAGCGACGCGGCGTACGCGAAGGCGCACGCGTTCTTGGGCGACGCCGGCATGGTCGAGCTCACCGGGATCGTCGGCTACTACACGTTGGTGGCGATGTCGCTGAACGTGTTCCTCATGCCGCCGCCCACCGGGCAAACCCCGGCGTTTCCGGAAAGCTAGCCAGCCTCGCGCGCCAGCGCGCGTTCAAGCTTGCGCAGCGCCAGCGCCTCGAGATCGCTGCGCGCGGCGTTGGCCGGGCCCAGCACGACAGCCTCGACGCCGGTCGCCGCATCGACGGCGGCGACGCGCATATACGCGCCCTGGCGCAAGAATTCGAACAACACTTCGCGGCGTGCGCTGTGCGCGGCCACGCGCGGTCAGGCCGCCTGCGGCGCGGCGAATTGCGCCCAGACGATTTGCAGCGCGGCGACGAGCTGCTCCATGAGCGCGTCGTCGTGGAAGGGCGTCGGCGTGAAGCGCAGCCGCTCCGTGCCGCGCGGCACAGTCGGGAAGTTGATCGGCTGCACATAAATGCCGTGCTCGAAGAGCAGCGCGTCCGAGATCGCCTTGCAGCGTGCGGGATCGCCCACCAGCACCGGCACGATATGCGTTTCCGACGCCATCACCGGCAGCCCGGCTTCCGCCAGCAGCACCTTCAAACGCCCGGCGCGTTCGGCCAGCTTGTCGCGCATGTGCGGGCAGGCCTTCACGATGCGCACGCTTTCCAGCGCCGCCGCCGCGATCGAAGGCGAAAGCGATGTCGTAAAGATGAAGCCGGGCGCGGCAAGCCGGATGGCGTCGATCGCCGCGGCGGGGCCGGTCACATAACCGCCCATCGCGCCGAACGCCTTCGCCAGCGTGCCTTCGATGAAATCCACGCGATGCATCACGCCGTCGCGCTCGGCGACGCCGCCGCCGTTTTCACCGTAGAGGCCCACGCCGTGGACCTCGTCGAGATAGGTCATCGCGCCATACGCTTCCGCGATGTCGCAGATGGCGCCGATGGGGGCCGTGTCGCCATCCATCGAATACACGGATTCGAACGCGATCAGCTTCGGCGCGTGCGCCGGCGCCTCGTTCAGCATCGCCTCGAGATGCTGCAGATCGTTATGGCGGAAGACGCGCACCGCGCATTTGGAGCGCCGGATGCCCTCGATCATCGAGGCGTGGTTCATCGCATCCGAGAAGATCCACAGATCGGGGAATAACTTCGCCAACGTGGAAAGCGTCGCGTCGTTCGATACATAGCCCGAGGTGAAGAGAAGCGCCGCCTCCTTGCCGTGAAGATCGGCGAGCTCCTTCTCGAGATCGACATGATAGCTCGTCGTGCCCGAGATGTTGCGCGTGCCCCCGGCGCCGACGCCCACCGCGTCGATCGCGGCGTGCGCGGCCTCCATCACGTCTTCGTTCTGGCCCTGGCCCAGATAATCGTTCGAACACCAGACGACGATGTCGCGATGGCCGCCATCGGGCAGGCGCAGCCGCGCATGCGGAAACCGGCCGCGCGCGCGCATGATGTCGGCGAACACGCGGTAGCGGCCCTCGGCGCGGACGCCCGCAACCGCCTGCTCGAATATGTCCGCGTCCGCTTGCCTCATCGCCCTGTTCGCACCACGTTTCGCCGCCTGCGCGTGCGGCGGATTTTCCGCCGCCGCGCCCTGTTGCTTATGGCCGCGCCGCGCCCGACCTTTAAAATCAAATATAATCTCGGAATCACCGCCGTGCGATAGATCAAACGCCGCGGCTATTTGCGAACGATTATCAGCTAAGGAAGCCAGCGTGTCCCCGCCGCCTGTTCAGCCCGCTTTTCCCGCCGCCCGCCCGCGCCGTCTGCGCCGCACGCCTTGGGTGCGCCGGCTGGTGCAGGAAACCCGGCTGACGCCGGACGATCTGATCTGGGCCATTGTCGTGCACGAAGGCGCGAGCGCGCGCGTTCCGGTGGCGGCGATGCCGGGCGTGGATCGCCTAAGCGTCGAGGAGGCCGCCCGCACGGCGGAGAAGGCGCGCGCGCTGGGCGTGCCGGCCATCGCGCTTTTTCCCCATATCGACGGCGCCCGGAAGGATGCGCTCGGGAGCGAGGCGCTGAACCCCGAAGGCGTTGTGGCGCGCGCGGTGAAGGCGATGAAGCAGGCCGCGCCGGAGGTGGGGGTCATGGTCGATGTGGCGCTCGATCCGTTCACCGATCACGGCCATGACGGCGTGCTCAAGGGCGACGTGATCGCCAACGACGAGAGCGTCGCCCGCCTGGTCGATCAGGCGCTGATGCAGGCGGAGGCCGGCGCCGACATCGTGGCCCCTTCCGACATGATGGACGGGCGCGTCGGAGCGATCCGCCAGGCGCTGGAGAAAGCGGGCCGGCAGGACACGCTCATTCTCTCCTATGCGGCGAAATACGCTTCGGCCTTCTACGGCCCCTATCGCGAGGCGATCGGCTCGGCTTCGGCGCTGCGCGGCGACAAGAAGACCTACCAGATGGACCCCGGCAACACCGACGAGGCGCTGCGCGAGGTGGCGCTCGACATCGCCGAGGGCGCCGACATGGTGATGGTGAAGCCGGGGCTGGCCTATCTCGACATCGTACGCCGCGTGAAGGAGACGTTCGCCGCGCCGACCTTCGCGTTCCAGGTTTCCGGCGAGTACGCGATGATCAAGGCGGCCGCCCAAAACGGCTGGCTCGACGAGGACCGCGCCATCCTCGAAACACTGCAGGCGTTCAAACGCGCGGGCGCCGACGGCGTCGTAACCTATTTCGCGCCGAAGGCGGTGGAGCTTCTTTCGCGCGGCTGATTGATCACGCAATAGGCGTTATCGCGTTGACGCGCCTGAATTTTAAGCATGTACTCCCCGGCGCAGAGAACGCTGCGTCCTGACGCCAGCGGGTGAAAGGCGCAGCTTCCGGTGGGAGGGAAGTGATGGAAGCCTATTTTCCCTGGATTATTCAGGCCGTCTCCGGCGCGGTCGGCGGCGGCGCGTTGGGCGCCTTCGTGAAGAACAAAAGCATGGGCGCGGTGGCCAATCTGATCGCCGGCGCCGTCGGCGGCGTGGCCGCTGCCCAAGGGCTCGACGCAGCAGGCCTCCTGGGTCAGCTCACCGGCGCGCTCGGCGGCAACGCGCTCGTCTCGGATGGCGTGGCGGGCCTCGTGGGCGGCGGCGTGCTACAGCTCATCGCCAATCAGATCATCGGCAAGAAAACCGCCGCGGAATAATCCGGCGCGGGGCGCGCCTGAAAGGGCGCGCTAGCCCCGTTGGCCGGCGCCGCCGACGCCGCGCAGCAAAAGGCCCGCGCAAAACGCGCTCGCATGGGCGACATCGTCGCCGCCGCGCATCAGCATCCGTTCGCCCACTTCGCGCGCCAGCCCAATCGAGGCGGCCGCGAGATAATCGGGATCCAGATCGGGCGCGAGCCCACGGCCGATCGCGGTTTGGATTTGCATCCGCACCTCTTCGAAAATCGCCTTCATCTCCGGCGTGTCGACGCGATGGGTGAACGGGCTATCGGGCCGCTGCATGATGCGGCCCTGCGCCTTTTCTTCCGCGAGGAAATGGAAATACGCATCGAGCGCGCCGCGGACGAATTCCTCGAACGTCTCGGCGCGTTCGCATTGCTCGCGCAGCAGCGGGCGGAAGCGGTAAGCGCTGTCATCCTGCAGCGCTTCGAACACCTCCTCCTTCGACTTGAAGTAATTGTAGAAGGTGCCGGAGGCGAGCTCGGTGCCACGGATGATGTCGCGCACGGTGGTTGCGTCGTACCCCAGATCGGCGAACACCCGCCGGGCGGCTTCCAGGATGGCTTGGCGGTTGGCGGCCTTCGCGCGTTCGCGCTTGCTAGGCTCGGCGAGATCGATGATCGCCATGCGGACGCAGTCCTCCCCGTTTTTGTTGCCGGCATCTTCGCCAGCCGGTGACGGCTCGTCAATTTCTTTTGCAAATCCAAGCGCCGCGGACCGTGGCGCTCCCGCCGGCGCCGCTCAGAAGCCGTAGCGCAGCCCGAAGGTGAACGCCGTTTCTGGGGGTGCGGCTGCGGCGTGGCCGGGATCGCTGCGATAGCTGGCGGCGGCCCGCGCCGCGAGGCGATCGCCCGCCCAGAGCGCGTAGGAAAGCGTCGCGTCTATCTCCCGCCCGGTCGGCGCCGCGGCGATGGCGCGGCGCTCATATGCGAGGCTCTGGCGGCCCCACACGTCGGCCGTCGCGGTTTGCACCGAGAAGGCGCCGCTCTCCACGCGCAGCGGCTGGGCCAGCGACAGCGTGAAATAGCCCACCGAGTCCGGCGCGGCGCGGGCAACGGCGATCGGCAGCGTCCGCCAGCGCAGCGCCAAAGCCCCGGCGCTGGTGGTTACGTCTTGCGCGAGGCTCATCCAGCCCCCGCCGCCCATGCGCACCACGCCCGCTTCCGCCTCGAAGCCGGCCTCCCAGTCACGCGCGAAGCGCCAGGCGCCGGAGAGGGCGGCGAATTGCGCGCCGGCGCGCGGCTGGCCGCCCCAGCGGTCGTTCCAGGAAAGCCCCAACACGGCGCCCTCTTCCCAGCCCGCGCCGAGCGCGCCGCCAAAAGTGAAGGGCCCGCGCACGAGATCGAGCCGCATGCTCGTCGCCCGCCGGCGCGCCTCGCCCCAATCTGCGCCGATGCGTGCATCGCCGATCGCTTCCGCACCGCTCTGCGTGACGAGCGAGAGGCGCGCGCCGCCGGCGAGCTGCTGGGTCAGCGCCGCGCCGGCGTCATACCCTGCGAACTCCAGCAGCCCCGGCGCCGCCGCGAGCGCATCCTCAGCCTGCGCCGGCACGCCGCGCGCAAACGCGATCGCGCGCCCGCCGCCCAGCGTCGTCTCGGCGCGGAAGGCGGGTTGCGGCGTCTCCCCCAGCATGCGGGCGCCG
>JBFWWB010000019.1:0-27188 GCA_050246435.1 Hyphomonadaceae bacterium | reverse complement strand
CGATGCCCGCCATGACGTAGAACCTTCTCAATGCGCGCCCGAAGGGCCGGCGGCCGCCGGCGGCGCTTCGGGGAAAACCGGAAAGCGGGGCTTCTAGCGGAAGGCCTGCGCCATGGCAATGCGCGGCGGAAGGGCCCAGCCGCCTTCTGGCGAAGCGGCTTTCCAGGCTGGCGGCCGGGCTATAGCGTTAATGCGGCCTGCGGAAGAGGGGACCGCTCGTGGACGCCATCGTCAGCCCGGAACAGCGCCAAGCGCCCGATCCCGAGGCGGCCGCCGCGCTGGAGGCTCAGCTCGTCAGCCTCGTCGACGCCTACCGGCGCACCTTGGCCGAAGCCGCCAAGCTGCCGATGTTCAGCATCTGGCCATCGCTGGTGGTGGTCGGCAATTATCTGCTCGTCTATCCGGGCTTCCTGATCGACGTCGTGCTCATCCCCTACAATCTCGCCGTGCTCATCGCGCGCAAATTCGGCGCGCAATGGCGCTTCATCGCGCCCGCCACGAAGCGGATCAAATATGCGGCGCGCTATTTCTGGCGCGGCGAGGTGAGCTTCGGCGCGGTGATCATGCGGCCCGCCGTGCGCTGGCTGGTGCGTGGACATGTCGCCAACCGGCTGCCGAAGCTCGCGGAGTTGCTTTATCTTTGCCCGGCGTTCGACGAGGCGACGCGCTTCCGCCTGCTCGAATGGATGGAGCGTGAGCGGCGCTTCTGGGTGGTGCAGGATCTGACGCAGGTTTCGCTCAAAGGCACGGTGCCGACTTTGGTGCTCGCGGCGGGCACGTATTTCTGGAACCAGTTCGAGGATGGCGACGCGAAAAATCTGCTGCAGGTGTACGCGGCGATCTTCGGCGTGGTGATCGGCTACTTCGTGATTACGCTGTTTCTGGGCTCGTTCCCGACGAAGCGCGGGCTGTTCCTGGGCAGGCCGGCGAAGCGCGCCTGGGCGCCGGGCGGCGTGAAGGAGCCTGGGCTCTATGCGCAGGAGGCGGCGCTGTTCAAAGCACTGGGCGGGCGCAGCCGGGAAGTGCCCATCGACGGCCTCGGCACGCTGAGCGGTTCGCTGGCCTCGCTGGCGCTGCTGGCGATCGCCTATGCGCCGCCGGAAGCGGCGCGCTTCGTCGGCGGCGCAGTTTCGCAGGCCGCTGGATTCTACCGCATGGTGCTGACCTACGGCGCACACCAATCGCCGGAATACATACTGGTGTCCCAGCTCAGTTCGGCCGTCGTGGCCGTGCTGATTTTCTGCGTCGCGTTGCGCCGGCGATCGGTGCTGCATCGGAGCTAGGCGCATGTTCGAAGGCTTCGAGATCTTGGATGTGGAGACGCCGGAGGCGCGCATCCGCGTGAGCCGCGGCGGATCGGGGCCGCCGCTGTTGCTGCTGCACGGCTACCCGCAGACGCATGTGATGTGGGAGAAGGTCGCGCCGGCGCTGGCGCGGGAATTCACCGTCGTCGCGGCCGATCTGCGCGGCTATGGCGACAGCGCCAAGCCGGCGGCCACGCCCGATCACGAAACCTATTCCAAGCGCGCGATGGCGCGCGATCAGGTCGCGGTGATGGCGAAGTTGGGCTTCGACCATTTCTTCCTGGCGGGGCACGACCGCGGTGGGCGCGTGGCGTACCGGCTGGCGCTGGATCACCCCGAGCGCGTGGCGAAGCTCGCCGTGCTGGACATCATCCCCACCTACGAAGTGTACCAGCGCATCAATCTGCAAGCGGCGCTCGGCTATTTTCATTGGTTTCTGCTGCCGCAGCCGGCGCCGTATCCCGAGAAGCTGATCGCCGGCGCGCCGGATACGTATTTCGGCCATCTGGCTCCGCCGTACATGTCTCCCGAAGCGGTTGCGGAATACCGCCGCTGCCAGCGCGATCCCGCCGTTGTGCACGCGATGTGCGAGGATTACCGCGCCGGCGCGACCTACGATTTCGAAGCGGACAAAGCTGATCTCGGCGTGCGCAAGATCGCCTGTCCGACCCTGGTGCTCTGGGGCGAGAAGGGTGCGCTTCCGCGCTGGTACGACGATGCGCTGGCGATCTGGCGGGACTGGGCGGACGACGTGCGCGGCGCGGCGCTGTCGTGCGGGCATTTCCTGCCGGAAGAAGCGCCCGAGGAAACTACGCGCGCGCTGCGTGAATTTTTCCGCGCTTGAGGGCGTGAGGCGCCGCCGGGAGGCGACGCCTCGCTTCGCTTGTCAGGCCCATTCCTTCGGGATCGGCGTTGCGCGCTGATTGGTGAGGATGCCGGCGCGACGCGCCTTTTCCGCATCGCTCAGTTTCGATTGATCTTCCTGATATTCGGGGCCGGCGGCCATCGCCTTGGCGACGGCGGGGCGCGCGGCGATCGCCTCCATCCAGCGCTTCACATTCGGGAATTCATCGAGATCGATGTTGCGGGTCTTCCAGCCTGCCATCCACGGATAACAGCACATGTCGGCGATGGAGTATTCGCCGGTGAGCCAATCCTTCTTGTGCAGGCCGAGATTGAGCACGCCGAACAGGCGGTGCACTTCGTTGTTGAAACGGTTCAGGCCGTAGGTGAGATCGCCGTTCTTCGGATCCTGCGAGGCGCGCGTGAAATTGCCCTGCTCGCCGAATTTCGGGCCCTGATTGCCCATCTGCCACATCAGCCACTGCACGACGTCATATTTGGCGCGCATGTCCTGCGGGAAGAAGCGGCCCTCCTTCTCCGCGACATACATCATGCTCGCCGCGCTCTCGAAGATGGAGATCGGCGCGCCGCCGCCCTTGGGCGCGTGGTCCGTCAGGGCGGGCATGCGGTTGTTGGGCGCGATGCGCAAATAATCGGGCGCGAATTGATCGCCGCGACCGATATTGAGGGGCGTGATCTTATGCGGAACGCCTAGCTCTTCGAGCAGGATCGTCACCTTCTTGCCGTTCGGCGTTGGCCAAAAGAACAACTCGTACATGCGCGAGCCTCCCGAATTTTTGCGTATGAGGCCGCCCATCGGCGATAGGCGCGACGGCGGCGGCCGGCCCAGGACGGGCCGGTTAGATCGCTTTCCTTGAACCGCATCCCCGCGGGGATTGCAAACGGCTCAATCGAAAAGCTTGGAAACGCTTTCCTCGTTGGCGATCCGCCGGATCGCTTCGCCCATGAGGGCCGCAACCGGGATGATGCGGATTTTCTTTGACGCCAGCGCATCCTTGCTCGGCTGGATGGAATCCGTGACGCCGACGCTGTCGAGCTGGGAGTCCTGAATGCGCCGGACCGCGCCGTTGGACAGCACGCCGTGGGCCGCATAGGCCGAAACGCTCGTGGCGCCGGCGGCCTTCAGCGCTTCGGCGGCGTTGCAGATGGTGCCCCCGCCGTCGATCATGTCATCGAACAGGATGCAGCGGCGGCCCTTCACGTCGCCGATAATGTTCATCACTTCGCTTTCGCCGGCGCGCTCGCGGCGCTTGTCGACGATGGCGAGATCGGCGCCCAGGCGGTTGGCCAGCGCGCGGGCGCGCACCACGCCGCCGACGTCCGGCGAGACGATCATCAGCCCGTCCACGCGGTGGTGATCGCGGATGTCCTTCTCGATTACGGGCGTGACGAAGAGATTATCCGTCGGGATGTCGAAGAAGCCTTGGATCTGGCCGGCGTGCAGCTCCATCGAGAGCACGCGGTTGGCGCCCGCCTTGGCCACGAGATTGGCCACGAGCTTGGCCGAGATCGGCGTGCGGCCGCCGGTTTTGCGGTCCTGCCGGGCGTAGCCGAAATATGGAACCACCGCCGTGATGCGCCGCGCCGAAGCGCGCACCAGCGCGTCAATCGCGATCAGCAATTCCATCAGGTGATCGTTGGCCGGCGCCGACGTGGACTGGATGACGAACACGTCCTCGCCGCGGACGTTCTCTTCGATGGTGACGAAGATCTCGCCATCCTTGAAGCGGCGGACGTCCGCCTTCGTCAGGGGCACGTCCAGATAATCGGCGATCGCTTCTGAAAGCGGCCGGTTGGCGTTGCCGGAAAGAAGCTTCATGCAGCCTGTGTCCCTGGGTCCCACGTCCCGGAAGCGCGCGAAGCTTTTGCGACACGTGGGCGCGGGCCGCAATGGCGATTTGGCGTCGCAGGCCGGGAAGCAGCGAGTGTGTCCTTCCGGAGACGCTTTACGCCTCGCCTGTGAGCATGATCGCGGAAATGTTGCGCCCGTAGTCGCTTTCGCCGCGTTTGAAGGCCCGCCGGTTGGAAAAATACTCATCCGCCCGGGCGCAGACATCATGGCCGAGCGCGTCGATTGCGCCGACGCCTGCCGCCTCAAGCGCGGCGCGGCAATAGCCGGTGAGGTCGAAATGCATCCGGTCCCCCGCGCCGGGCGCGAAGAATCGTTCATTCGCAGGGCTTTGCGCGCTGAAGTGCGCGACGAATTCCGGCCCCACCTCATAGCTTGCCTGGCCGATGCAGGGGCCGATGGCGGTGGCGATGCGCCCGCGACGGGCGCCGGCCGCCTCCATCTCCGTCACCGCCGCCTGCAGCACGCCGGCAAGCGCGCCCTTCCAGCCGGCATGGGCGGCGGCGATCACCCCGGCCTCGAAATCGGCCAGCAACACCGGGGCGCAATCCGCGGCCAGCGCCGTGAGGGCGAGGCCGGGCGTGGCGGTCACCAGCGCGTCGGCCTCCGGCCGGGGGCCGCTCCATGGCGCTTCCACCCGAATGGCGCGCGCGGAGTGAACCTGATGCAGACTCAACAGACGGTCCGGCGCGATGCCCAGCCCGCTTGCGACGCGGGCGCGGTTCTCCGCCACGGCGTCGGCGGCGTCGCGCGAGCCGGGACCGGCGTTCAGGCTGGCATAAATCCCCGTCGAAACACCGCCTTGGCGGCCGAAGAAGGCATGGCGCGCGCGCGGATGCGCGAGCGATGGAGAGACGGCGTAAGGCGGCATCGCCGTACTGTAGGCGCGCGCCGGCGCGGCGCGAAGAGCCAGTGAAAGTCCCTGTCACAGAAGGGCGTTAACGTGCTGGCGAGGGGCGCAACCCATGATTCGCGGCAAGCGCTCGGGGGGCCGGTCATGACGGAATACGATCTTATCGTGATCGGCTCGGGGCCGGCGGGAAGGCGCGCCGCGGTGCAGGCGGCGAAGCTGCGCAAATCCGTGCTCGTGGTGGAGAAGGGCCGGCGCGTGGGCGGCGTGTGCGTGCATACGGGCACCATCCCCTCGAAGACCCTGCGCGAAACCGTGCTCAACCTTTCCGGCTGGCGCGAGCGCGGTTTCTACGGGCGCGCCTACCGCGTGAAGCATTCCATTTCCGCCGACGATCTGCGCCAGCGGCTGCACATCACGCTGAACCATGAAGTCGAGGTGCTGGAGCACCAGTTCGCGCGCAACATGGTGGATTGGGTGACGGGCGAAGCGCGCTTCGTGTCGCCGCATGCGGTGGAAGTGGAAAGCGAAGATGGCGAGCGGATGCTTTATTCCGCGCAGCGCTTCATCATCGCGGTCGGCACCCAGCCGCACCGCCCCGCGCACATCCCCTTCGATGGCGAAGCGATCGTCGACGCCGACGAAATCCTCGACCTGAAGCGCGTGCCGCGCAGCCTGGCGGTGATCGGCGGCAGCGTGATCGGCCTCGAATACGCGACGATCTTTTCCGCGCTCGACGTGAAGGTGACGGTGATCGAACCGCGCGACGGCGTGCTGCCGTTCGTCGACCGCGAACTGGTGGACGAATTCATCCACGACCTGCGCGATCGCGGCGTGACGTTGCGGTTCCAGGCCGAAGCGGTCAGCGTTGCGCGCAGCGGCGACGCCTGCATCGTGGGCCTCGTCGACAAGCGCCAGATCGCCGCCGACATGGTGCTGTTTGCGGCGGGCCGGCAGGGCGCCACAGCCGCACTCGATCTCTATGCCGCGGGGCTGGCGCCGGATGCGCGCGGGCGCATCCCGGTGAACCCGCAAACATTCCAAACCGCGGTGGAAAACATCTACGCGGTGGGCGACGTGATCGGCTTTCCGAGCCTTGCATCCACCTCGATGGAGCAGGGCCGGATCGCGGCGTGCTGCGCCTTCGGCGAACCGGCGCAAAGCCCGCCGGAATTCTTCCCGTACGGCATCTATTCGGTGCCGGAAATCTCGACTATCGGCATGACGGAAGAAGAAGTGCGCGCGAAATCCATCGCGTATGAGTGCGGCGTGGCGCGGTTCCGCGAAACCTCGCGCGGGCACATCATGGGGCTGGAATCCGGGTTCATGAAAATGATTTTCTCGCTGGAGACGCGCCGGCTGCTCGGCGTGCACATCGTCGGCGAGGGCGCGACGGAGCTTATCCATATCGGGCAAGCCGTGCTCAATCTCGGCGGCACGCTCGATTATTTCGTCGAGAACACGTTCAATTATCCGACCCTGGCGGAAGCCTATAAGATCGCAGCACTCGATGCGTGGAACCGGATGCCGCGCCAGCAGCCGAGCGGCGACGTGTTCGACGCGCTGCGCCGCGCCGCCAGCGAAGGCATCGCCGCCGCGCGGGGCTAGAACGCCGCCGGCTGCGGAAGCCCCGGCGAGGAGAGGCAGATGGCGCGGAAGAGACCACCCATCTGTTCGGGCGCGATCAGCCGCTGCAACTGGCGCTGGATGACATCGCCTTTGCCGGGGCGCGCCTGCGCAAGCGCGGCGGCGCGCGCTTCGATGCCCAGCGCGCGCAGGAAATCGCCTTGCGCGATGGGGCTTGTCACGTCCAAGCCCGCGGCGCGCGCCAACGCGGCGAGGCGCGGAAAATCGACATGCGCGGTGAGATCGGCCCCGCCGGGATCG
This sequence comes from Hyphomonadaceae bacterium, assembly GCA_050246435.1. GTDB lineage: Bacteria > Pseudomonadota > Alphaproteobacteria > Caulobacterales > Aquidulcibacteraceae > JAKFWI01. Next base: position 20,434 of record JBFWWB010000019.1, on the reverse strand, counting down.
TCCAGTGGATCGGCGCTGGCGTGCGCCCGCACGGCCTGAAACGTGTTCCCGCCCGTCGTTTCCGCAGAGCCGTAGTCGATGAACAGGGCGCGCAACGGGCCGCCGCGCGCGGCGAGTGCGGCGACGATGCTTTCCAATGCAGCGCACTGTTCGGCCACGGAGCCGATTGGCGCATCGCGCAGCGCCGCCGGGATGAGTGCTTCCGGCGCGGCGGCGGGCGCTAGGCCGAAGGCGAGGCCGCCGTCCTCGCCGGCGCCGACAAGGCGCTCGCGCCAGCCGCTCTCGGTGCGGATGCACTGGCGGATTGGCAGACAATCGAGGAATTCGTTGCCAAGCACGATGGCGGGGCCGGCGGGCGCATCCTCGATGCGCGCGATCCACGCCACGCGATCGCCCAGGGTTTCGGCTTGCGCGGCGCGCAAGCGGACGCTGGGCTCTACCAGCAATACGCGCGCGGCGGCCTCGAACGCCGGCAACGCGCGCGCGGCGCGCAGGGCGTCCGCCATCATCAGACCGCGCCCCGGGCCGCATTCGATCAGCGTGAACGCATCCGGCGATCCCATGTCGAGCCAGGATTGCGCGCACCAGAGGCCGATCAGTTCGCCGAACATCTGGCTGGTTTCGGGTGCGGTGATGAAATCGCCATCCGCGCCCAAGGCTGGGCGGGTGGCGTAATAGCCCGCTTCCGGATCGTGCAGGCAGAAGGTCATGAACTGCGCGATGGTGAGCGGTCCGTCCTGCGCGATGATCTCGCGCAGACGCTGCTTCAGCGGCGTCAGGCGGCGGACCTTTCCGGCGGAAGGCGCAGCGCGCGCGCGACCAGGGCGGCGCCGCCCAGCAGCATCGGGATCGACAACATCATCCCCATCGTCAGCCCCAGCGGAAAATTCGGCATCTGCGCATCCGGCTCGCGCACGTTCTCCAGCGAGATGCGGAACAGCGCATAGCACAGCAGGAAGACGCCGGTGGCGAGGCCGGGGCGCTTCAGTGCGAAGCGCACATGCGTCGCCAGGCGCAACACCGAGAACAGCACGATCCCTTCGAGCACGGCTTCGTAGAGCTGGCTGGGATGGCGGGGGAAGCCGTCTGCAGTCGGGAAGATCACGCCCCACGGCAAATCGGTGCGCCGGCCCCAGAGCTCGGCGTTGATGAAATTGGCGATGCGCCCGAAGAACAGCCCGATCGGCGTGCACGCGGCGACGATGTCGGCGATCGTCCAGAACGGCACGCCCTGGCGGCGCGCGAACACGATCATCGCGATAGTGACGCCGATCAGGCCGCCGTGAAAACTCATGCCGCCCGTCCAGATCGCGAGCACTTCGAGCGGGTTCGTCCAGAAGATGTGCGTGTTGTAAAAGAGCACGTAGCCGAGGCGGCCGCCGACGATGACGCCGAGCGTCGCCCAGAACAGGAAATCGTCGCATTCGGTGGGCGAGGGGCGCTTTTGGCCGGCGCGCCAGAGTTTCTCGTTCTTCACCATCGCGACCATGTAGCGCCAGCCCAGCAGCAGGCCGGCGATGTAGGCCAGCGCATACCAACGCAGCGGAAACGGCCCCAGATGCAGGCCGCCCAGGGTGATTGCGGGCAGGGTGAACACCGCCGGATCGATCGGGGGGAATGGAATGGCCGCGAACATGGGCGTCCCTTAGAGCAAATCCGGGCCGCCCGAAATCCCACCGCGGGCGGCGCTACAGCGCATTGTGGCGCGCGATGAAGGCTCCTAGATGACGCCCATGCAAACCCAATCCACGCTGTTCGATGATCTCGCCCGCGCCATGACCGGCGCGATGGGCCTGGCCGCCGGGATGACCGACGAGGCGAAATCCTTCTTAAGGGCGCAGGCCGCGCGGCTGGTGGCCGAGATGGACCTGGTCGGCCGCGAGGAATTCGAGGCGATGAAGCAGATGGCTGTGGACGCCCGCGCCGAAGCCGATGCGCTGCGCGCCCGCCTCGAAGCCGTTGAGGAAAAATTAGCGAAACGCAGCTGACGCTCGCCTAGGTCGCACGGAGTGTTGCGCCGCCAGGCGAACACCCCGATAGCAGGCGAAACGCGTGGGGCTCAAACGTGAAGCGCGGCGCCGCCGGACTTGCGCCGGCGCCCTTGGGGGTTGCGGATGGACGTTTCCTACCTCGACGACGATGACGACGAGGCGCTGACCATCGAAGATCCGATCGATCTCGCCGAAGCGGTGCTGAGCTCTGACGAACGTTTTGCGACGGAACGCAGCGACACCGGCGATTTATCCTTCAATTTCCGCTCCGCATGGTGCGACGTGCAGGGCTTTCTGGGCTGGCGCGAAGAGCTGCCGGCCGTGCTGCTCACCGTGACGTTCGATCTGAGCGCGCCGGAGGAACGCGCCGTCGAGGCCGCCCGGTTGCTGGCGAAGATCAATGAAAATCTGTGGCTTGGCCATTTCGACCTCTGGAGCGAGGACGGCTCGATCGTGTTCCGGCACTCGATCCCGATGGTCGGCCGCGCCGAGCTTTCGCCTGGCGAAGTGCATGCGCTGCTGGCGGCGACCATCGATGCGGCAGACCGCTTCTATCCGGCCTTCGATTTCCTCATTCGTTGCGGACGATCCGCCGAAGAAGCGATAGAAGCAGCCATGTTCGAGACGGCCGGGGAGGCCTGAACGCATGGACGCGCCCGCCGTCGCCCTGGTCGGCGCCGGCCAGATGGGCGGCGCGCTGATCAAAGGCTGGATCAAGGCGATACGCCGAGGCGGCGGGCTTACGCTCACCGTGCTGGAGCCGAATTTCGATTCGGCGCTGGAGGCGGAGCTGATCGCGGCCGGCGCGGTGCTGAACCCGCCTGAGCCGGGGCCGGCCGACGTCGTCGTGCTTGCGGTGAAGCCGCAGGTGTTCAAACAAGCCGCGAAAGACGTGAAGCCTTTCATCGGGCCGCAGACGCTCGTGCTGTCGATCATGGCGGGCGTTACGATCGCCAAGGTGCAGGACGTGCTGGGCGCGGGGCGGGTGATCCGGGCTATGCCGAACACGCCTGGCCAGATCGGCCAGGGCATCACGGCCTACGTCGCCGGGCCGAACTGCACCAAGACCGATATCGAACTCGCCGCACTGCTGCTGGAGCCGCTGGGCGCTGTGGAGGCGATCCCGACCGAGCGGCTGATGGATGTGGTGACTGCGGTTTCCGGCTCCGGCCCGGCTTACGTGTTCCTGCTCGCCGAGGTGCTCGCGGCGGCGGCGGAAAAGGAAGGCCTCGATCCGGACGTGGCGCGCCGCCTGGCGGGGCGCACCGTCGCCGGCGCCGGCGCGCTGATGCTGGAAACGGGCGAGACGGCGGCGGCCTTGCGCAAGCAGGTGACTTCGCCGGGCGGCACCACGCAGGCCGCGCTCGACGTGCTGCAGGCGCCGGACGGATTGATGCTGGTGATGCGCCGCGCCGTGCAGGCCGCGGCCCAACGCTCGAAAGAGCTGGGCAAGGATTAAGCCGCCTCAGAATTTGCCGGTGCAGAACGCCAGCAGCAGAATGAGCGGCAGCGGAATTCCGATCAGCCAAAGAAATACCGAGCGCACCAGAAGCTCCTGATTTTCGCGGTGAGATTCAAGCGCCGGCGCCAGGCCGCGGGGTCGCCGCCGGGCGCGCCGGCCGGCGCAACGCCAACAACGAGAACACCGTGTCTTCGTCGCGATGGCGCCCGCCCACGCCGGCGGCGACGATCGCCGCGACCGCGCCGGCCAGCAGCGAGGCCGCTGTGATGAAGGCGGAGATGATCGTGAGCTTGCGCACGATCTCCGCGCGGCGTTCGACGGGGGATGCGGCCGCGGCGTCGGCGTCCTTCGCGCGCGCTTCCGCCGCTTCTTCCGCGACGCGCCCGGCGATGACCTGAGAGACGCTGGCCGACACGCTGGAATCTTCGGCGGCGCGGCCGGCGCTCGCCGCGCCGCTGACGCTCGCGGCAGCGATCAGCGCTGCTGCGATCACGCCGACGGCCCACGTGATCAAGCCGTGCAGGCCATCGCGCACGTCGATTTCATGTTCGCTGAGATTTACCGAACGCGGGCGCAAACGCGCCGCGACATAACCCGCCGCTGCGAAGCTCAACACATGCACCCAAAGCAGCCACAGGCCCGCCGCGACTGCGAAAGCCACGGGCGACAATCCTTCGCCTTCATAGGGAGAGGAGACGCTCAAACCCAGCGCCGCGCCGAACGCCAGCAACACCAAGCCCGCCGCCGTCGCCACTGCGGCGCCCGCGAGGATCGCCGCCCAATCGACGTTCGCGCGCCCGTCCATCGGCGCGACGCTCTCATCCGCTGCGTAGGTCATGCCGGCCTCCGTCAGCGCAGGCCGAGAAACGAGAGGATGGCGAGAATGACGACGATCAAGCCGACGAGATAAATGAGCGAATTCATCCTAGCGCGTCCTCCCTGACGCCGCTCGGGATAACGTGAAGTGCGCGGAATGGTTCCGGCGGCCAGGCCGCGCTGCTGCGGCCCGGGCGCCTTCTGAACCCTCAGTGTGACCGCGCGCGCAGCGCCGTTAGAGGTTGCGGCCCTTGATGCCGGCTTCGGCGTAGAGCTTGTTGATGTGCTCTTTCACTTCGTCGTTCGGCTCGACGCTGGACATGGTCGCCCAGCCGACCTTCTTTTGCGCATATTGCGACATCACCTCGTCCTGCTGGGAGGTGCCGCCGGAGATGCCGTAGGCGCCGACCAATTCCTCGCCGATGAACACGGGCGAGCCGCCGCCCGAAGCGGTGATCTTGCCGTTCGTCAGCGCGGCGAGCGTGACGAGCATCTGCGGATTGCGCTCCTTGAACCATTGCTGGATCACGAGGCCATCGGGAAAGCGTGGGCTCATCGTGCGGAAGGCGCACACCGTGTAGGCCTTGGCGAGCGCGGTGTCGGGCGTGATGAAGCCGGCGTCGTCCATCCGCTCAAGCGCGATCAGGTGGCCCTCGGGGCCCACCACCGCGACCGAAACAGGCACGCCCATTTCCGTGGCTTTCTCGAACACCGCGTCGAAGAATTTGCGGCAATCCGCAGCGCGCAATTTCGCCATAAGACCAGTCCCCTGGAAGCTTGTTTATACTGTGGGTTTGGGCTGCGTAGCACACGCGCCGCGCATAATCATCCGCCGCGTTCCCGCACACGGGGCCGTTCGGATGCTCAAAAAAGAGGCGCAGTGTCGCGCCCCCGCGAATGGCCGCCGCTTTGCTTTTCCCGAGGCGCGGCGCACGCTCTTATGAGGCGCAGCGCGGGCGGCGCAGGCAGGGGGAGGGGCGCGGTGGCTTCGGCTGGCGACGGCCCGATTGCGGAATATCTGGCGGAACTCGACCGGCGCACGCGCGCGATGCCGGGCGGCGAGGTCGCGACCTACATCCCGGAGTTGGCGAAGGCCGATCCGAACCATTTCGGCGTGGCGATCGCGATGGCGGACGGGCGCACCTACGCCGCCGGCGACTGCGACGTGGCGTTCACGATCCAATCCGTCTCCAAGCCGTTCCTCTACGGCTTCGTGCTGCAGGAGCTTGGGCGTGATCGGGTGCTGCGGCATGTGGGCGTTGAGCCCACTGGGCAGGCCTTCAACTCCACCGTGCTCGATGAGGAGAACAGCCGCCCGTTCAACCCGATGGTCAACGCCGGGGCGATCGCGGTCAGCGCGCTCGTGCAGGGCGGGGATTACGCTGCGCGCCGGCGCACCGTGGTGGAGGTGTTCAGCCGTTTCGCCGGGCGGGCGCTGACGATCGACGAGGCGGTGTTCGAGTCCGAACGCGAAACCGGCGACCGCAACCGCGCCATCGCCGCGCTCATGCGCCAGGCCTCGATGCTGGAAGGCGACACCGAGGCGATTCTCGATCTCTATTTCAGCCAATGCTCCGTGCTGGTGACGTGCCGCGATCTGGCGGTCATGGCGGCGACCCTGGCGAACGGCGGGGTCAATCCGGTGACGGGCGAGCGCGCGCTGGCAGAAGAATACGTGCACGACGTGCTGACGGTGATGAATTCCTGCGGCATGTACAATTACGCCGGGCAATGGTCCTACGAGGTGGGCATTCCGGCGAAGAGCGGCGTCGCCGGCTCCATCGCGGCGGCCGCGCCTGGGCAGGCGGGGATCGCCGCCTTCTCCCCGCCGCTCGACCGGTTCGGCAACAGCGTGCGCGCGATCGCGGCGTGCAAGCAGATCGCCGCCGATTTCGGGCTGCACGCGTTCCGCACGCGTCCGGGCGGGGCGCCCGCAATCCGCAGCGAGGCGCGCGGCGATGCGATGCGCTCGAAGCGGCGGCGCACCGCGCAGGAACGCGACGTGCTGAACGCGCATGGCCGGCGCATTGCGGTGCTGGAGGCGCAGGGCGCGTTGCATTTCGGCGCCGCCGAGATGCTGACGCGCCGGCTTGGCGCGCTGTTGGAAGACGCCGATTTCGTCATCGCCGACATGCGCCGCGTGTTTGCCGCAGACCGCGCCGCCTGCGCGATGCTGCAGCGCCTGGCGGAGGGCGACGCGCGGCTGATGTTTGCGCACGCCGGCCCGGAGGGGCCGCTCGCGGCGCTGCACGCGGCGACGCCCGCGGCGCGCTTCCACGCCACCCGCGACGCGGCGCTCGAATATTGCGAGGACCGCGTGATCGCCGGCCATCCGGGCCAGGCCGCGCCTCCCCATTGGGCGCTACGCGAGATCGATCTCTTCCGCGACGTGGACGAGGCCGATCTTGACGCGCTGGAAGGCGCCGCGCGGGCGTTTTCGTTCGAGGCGGGCCAGCACATCGTGCGCGAGGGCGAGCATGGCGCGCTGTTCTTCGCGATCGCCAGCGGCGAGGCGAGCGTGCGGCTGCGGCTGCCGGGAGAGCCCGGACGATCGGTGCGCCTCGCGACGGTGGGGCCGGGCGGCGTGGTGGGCGAAATGGCGCTGCTGGACGGGGCGCCGCGCTCGGCCGACGTCGTCGCCGACGAGCGGGTGCTGGCCTACGGCTTCTCCATCGACGAACTCACGGCGCTGGGCGAAACCCGGCCGCGGCTGCTGGCCGCGATCCTCATCAATCTGAGCCGCGACCTGGCCGACCGCCTGCGCGCCGCGAACGGCGAAATCCGCTCGCTGGAAGCCTGATCAATAGCGGTAGGAGAATGTGCCGCCAGCGGTGGCGAAGCCCGCTTCGGCAGAGACAGTCGGCGTTTCGCCGATCGGCTTCGGCAGGTTCATCGTCCGCGATTTGACGCCGGCTGGCAGCGCGGGAAACGCATCGAAGCCGGTGAGTTGCGCCAATTGCGCGATGGACATCGTGGAGTAGCGCGCGCCCTCGCGGTTATCGACGACATAAGCGCCGGCCTGGCGGCGCTGGGGATCGTAGATCGCCTTGAAGAAGCCGGCCGGCACGGTGACGCGGTCTTTGAGTTTTTGCGGTTGGCCGGCGAAGATCGGGCCGGTGACCACATAAACCTCGCCGGAGGCGAGCGCGAGATCGCGTGCGGCGCTTTCGATTTCTTCCCAGAGCCCGCGATTGAGGCCCGGCGCCTGCGGCGCCATGTTCGCCATCGAAAAGCTTTCCCGTTGGGCCTGGGGATCGCGCATATCGCCCGAGGGCGTCATGTGACCGCGGTCGAACCCGGAACGCGCGTAATCCGTCGTGGCCGAGCGCAGGCTTTTGGCGATCGCCTGTTCTTCGTGGAAGCTGTCGACGCGCGGGGTGGCGCGCGCGGCGCGGACGTCATCCGCCGTCAGGTGTTCGGCCGACCAGATCGGCGTGCGCGTCATCGCGGAATACAGCACGGAGAATTCCGCGAAGCACAATTGCTGCGTCTGCCCCGCAGAGGCGGGCGAGACCGGCGGCTTAGCGAGGATAAACTCGTCGCTGCAATCGAGCGAGACCGCGAAGGCCTGCGTGACCGCGAAGCCGGCGAAGAGGGTGGTGGAGACGGCGGCGGCGAGAAGGCGGCGCATGACGGCCTCCGGAGTGCGAAAACTCCGGTCATGACGGCCTGCGCCGGTTGACGATTTCCTAATAGGCTGGCGTCTTGCCGATTGTTCATGGCCGACGCCGCCCAACGCCTCCTGTTCGCCGAAGCAGCGCTTGCGCTCGCCGCCGAGCGCGGCTGGCGCGGGACGACCGTGTTCGACATCGCGGCGCGCGCGGCGCTGCCGGTCGCCGATCTCGCGCCGCTGACGCCGGCCGACGCGTTCGACTGCGTGGACGAACTGATGGACCGCGCCGCAGCCGTGGGCATCATTCCGCCCGATCTCTCGATGTCGCCGCGGGAGCGCGTGTTCGATGCCGCGATGCGCCGGTTCGAGGCGATGCAGGCCCGCCGCGCCGGCGTGCTGGCGCTGGAGGCGGCGCTCGACCGTGATCCCGCGGCGCGCGCCGCGGCGTTCGCCCGCGCCGGACGCACCGCGCGCTGGCTGCTGGCGCTTGCGGGGGAAGCGGACGAAGGCGTGCTGGGCGCGAGCCGCGCGCAAGTGTTGGCGTTCGCGCTAGGCCAGGCGAAGGCGGCGTGGCGGCGCGACGACGCTGGCGATTACGCGCGCACGATGGCCGCACTCGATAAGGCGCTGCGGCGCAACGAGAGCCTGTTCGATCAGATCGGCAAATTCGCCGGTGCGTTCAGATCGCCGCGGCCGCAAGCGCCGCCGGCGCCGGCAGGCGAAGGGCCGCCCGAAGACCGCCCAGAGCGCTAGGGCTGAGCGTCACCTCGCCGCCGTGGCCGCGCGCGACGTCGCGCGCGATCGTCAACCCCAAGCCGACGCCCTTGGCGTTGCGCGTACGCGTGGAATCGAGCCGCGAGAACGGGCGGAAGGCGTCTTCATAGAGTTCCGGCGGAATGCCCGGCCCATCGTCCTCCACCGCGATTTCGAGCACGCCATCCAGCCGGCGGGCGGAGACGCGCACGCGGTCTCCGTGGGCGGCGGCGTTGTCGATCAGGTTGACGAGGCAGCGCTTGAGCGCGCCGGGCCGCGCCGAGGCGCGCAGATCGCCGGCGAGATCGAGCTCCACGCGGGCGCCGCCGCGCTGCGCCGCGCCGGCGGCCTCGCGCACCAGGCCGGCGATATCCACCTGCGTGGCGGCTTCGGCCGTCTGCCCGCCGACGAAGGCGAGATATTCGTCGATCGTGCGCTCCATGTCCGCCAGATCGGCGCGGGCGGCGGAAAGATCGACCTCCTTCGGCATCATCTCGAATTCAAGTTTGAGGCGCGTGATCGGCGTGCGCAGATCGTGGCTGACGCCGGCCAGCAATTGCGCGCGCTGATCGATGAAGCGGCGGATGCGCTCCACCATATCCTGGAAGGAGGCCGCGGCCTGGCGCACTTCGCGCGCGCCGCGCGGGCGCAAGCTGAAGGTCTGCCCGCGGCCGAACTGCTCCATCGCGCGGGCGAGCTGCTCGATCGGGCGCACCTGATTGCGCACGAAGAGGATCGACACTGTCGTCAGCAGCACCGTCGCGCCGACGATCCAGAACACGAACAGCGGGCCGGAGCGCGCCTGCACGCGGTCGCGCTGGGCCTTCACCACCATCACGCCTTCAGCGATCGGCACGCGGATCTCCACCTGCCGGCCCGGGCAGCTGGCGTCGTAGAAGACGTCGCGGTTCAACCCTTCGCGCAAGGCGCGCACCATGTAGCGGTCGATCGGCGTGCGCAGAGGAAAACAGCGCTTGCGCGTGAGCGAGACATCGCGATCGACGGCGATATCGAGCGACAGCGGGTTCCACGCCATCTTCTTCAGGTCTTCAAAGCGCGCCGGCGTCGGCTCGCGTTCGTAAAGCTGGATCAGCATGGCGACATCGGCGGCGACGCCCTGGCTCATCCGCTTCGACGTGGCGCGCCAATGGTCGTCCAGGAACACCGAGGTGAGGATCACCTGCATCAGCGCCACGGGCAGCACGATGATCAGCAGCGAGCGCCAATAAAGCCCTTTCGGGGTGAAATCGCGGAGGCGGAAGCTGGGGCGCGGGCGCTGCGACATGGTCTCAAATCATCGGGCGGGGGGCGGCCCAGCGCAAGGCCGTGGGAGAACTGGCGCGCCGCGCGTGACGAGATATGGTGACGCGAGACGCGCCCCCCGCGGGCGAGCGCGCGCCCGAGGGGGGACGGCATGAGCGAGGACATCCAGGCGGCCGCAGCCCAGGCCACGGCTGCGCCGCGGCGGCTTTTCGCCAATCCCTGGTGGATCGTATTCGGTTCGGCGCTGGCGCTGACGGTGGCGGGCGCGCCCATCACCCTGTTCACCTACGGACTGTTCATGAAGCCGCTGTCGGCCGAGTTCGGCTGGGACCGCGAGGCGCTTTCCGCGGTGAGCGCTGTCAGCAGCGTGTGCGGCGCGGCGACCGCGCCGCTGATCGGCTGGGGAATCGACAAATGGGGCGTGCGCCGCGTGCTTGCGCCGGTGGTGTTGTTGTTCGGCATATTCGTGGCCGCGCTGTCGCTGACGCAATCGCTGGCGATGTTCTTCGTGATCTATGCGCTGGCCGCGGCGGCCAGCTCCGGGCAGGGGCCGCTCGGCTATGTGAAAAGCATCTCGGCGTTTTTTGACGCGCATCGCGGGCTGGCCTTGGGCCTCGCGGTGGCCGGCATCGGCGTCGGCGCGACGTTGGTGCCGCAATATGCGCAATGGCTGATCGCCGAGTTCGGTTGGCGTGCGGCGTATGTCGGGCTCGGCGTGCTGCTGATCGTGATCGCCGTGCCGAGCGTGCTGATCTTCGTGCGCGAACCGAGCGAGGCGGCGGCTGGTGGCGATCCGGAGGCGCTGCCCGGCTTCGGTGTACGTGAAGCGCTTTTTTCCTGGCGCTTCTGGTCGCTCGCGGTTTCGTTCTTCTGCGTTTCCGCCGTGGTCAACGGCATGGTGGTGCATCTGTCGCCGTATCTGACGGACAACGGCTTTTCCGCCGCGGCCTCGGCGCAGCTCGTCGGCGCGATCGGGCTTTCGACATTGGCCGGACGGCTGGTCTCCGGTTACCTGCTGGACCGGCTGTATGCGCCGGCGGTGGCGGCGGTGTTCTTCGCGATGCCGATCGGCGCGCTGTTCCTGCTGGATGCGCAATTGGCGCCGCTGGCGGCGGTGATCGGATTGGGCCTGGCCTCCGGCGCCGAGGTGGACCTCATCGGCTACATGGTGAGCCGCTATTTCGGGCTGAAGCGCTTCGCGCAAATCTACGGCTATCTGTTTGCGGTGTTCGCGCTGGGCGCGGGCTTCGGGCCGTATCTGCTGGGCTTCAGCTATGTGCGGCTCGGGGGCTATCAGACGGCGTTCTGGATTTTCTCCGGCGTGCTGGTGCTGGCGATTCTGCTGGTGGCGACGCTGGGACGCTACGCCTACCCGGTGCAGCGCCGGGGCTGAGCCGCGTCAGTGGAAATTGCGGCCTTTGGGCATCACGGCGGCTTCGGGGCTCAGGTCGTGGCGCACCTTGCGCGGATGCTGGCGCGCGTCCGTTCCCGGGCGGCGCGCTTCATCGCCGCGGCCGGCTTGCGGCTGCAGCGCGGGCGCTGTGGAAAGGCGCGCGAGCAGCGGGCTGTAATCGTGGATCGTCTCGGCCACGACATGGATCACGCCGCGTTCGCTTTGCACCACGCCGTCCACCGCGCAGAGCCGCGCACCCAAAACCTCGGGACGGAATTTCTCGAACGTGCGCGGCCAGACGACGATGTTGGCGATGTGCGTTTCATCTTCCAAGGTCATGAAGATGACGCCGGAGGCCGTGCCCGGGCGCTGGCGCACGAGCACGAGGCCGGCCACGCGCACGCGCGCGCCATCGCGCAGTTTTGCAAGATCGCCCGTCAGGGTGACTTTGCGGGCGGCGAGCGTTTCGCGCAGCAGCGCTGCGGGATGCGCTTTGAGCGAAAGCCCGAGCGTGCGGTAATCCTCGACCACATGCTCGCCCAGCGCCATGGCGGGCAGCGCGAAATCCGGCTCGCGCGTGGGATCGCTGCGGGCATGGGCGAACAGCGGCGCATCCTCCTGCCCGCCGACACGGTTCAGCCCGCGCGCAGCCCATAACGCGTCGCGCCGGTCGAGCCCGAGGGAGCGGAACGCGTCCGCATCCGCCAGGCGCTCGATCGTGGCGGGCGGCAGCCCCGCGCGCAGCCACACATCGCGTACGGAATCGTAGCCGCGCCCGCGCTTTTCGGCGAGGCGGCGCATCTCTTCTTCCTTGAGGCCGGAAATCTGGCGGAAGCCCAGGCGCAGCGCGTGCGTGCTTTCGACGTCGCTTTCCATGTCGCGATGGCGGGGGTGGAGGCGCGCCCAGCTGACGGGACCGGGCTCGAGCGTGCTGTCCCAGTCGGAGAAGTTCACGTCCGGCGCGCGGACCTCCACGCCATGCTCTTCCGCGTCGCGCACGATCTGCGCCGGGGCGTAAAAGCCCATCGGCTGCGCGTTCAGCAGGGCGGCGGCGAACACGTCTGGATAGTGGCATTTGAGCCAGGAGGAGGCGTAGACGAGCAGCGCGAAGCTGGCGGCGTGGCTCTCGGGAAAGCCGTACTCGCCGAAACCCTCGATCTGGGAAAAACTCGCTTCCGCGAAGGCGCGCGCATAGCCGTTGGCGATCATGCCGTCGATGAATTTATCTTTCAGCGTGCCGATCGTGCCGACGCGGCGGAAGGTGGCCATCGCGCGGCGCAATTTATCCGCTTCCGGCGGTGAGAAGCCGGCGGCGACGATGGCGATCTGCATCGCCTGCTCCTGGAACAGCGGCACGCCCAAGGTGCGCTTCAGCACCGCTTCCAGTTCCTTCGAGGGATAGGTGACGGGTTCGATCTTCTGCTTGCGCTTCAGATAGGGGTGCACCATGCCGCCCTGGATTGGGCCGGGGCGCACGATCGCCACCTCGATCACCAGATCATAGAATTCCTCCGGCTTGAGGCGCGGCAGCATCGACATCTGCGCGCGGCTTTCCACCTGGAACACGCCAATCGTGTCGGCGCGCTGCAGCATCGCGTAAACGGCGGGCTCCTCTTTCGGCATCGTGCGAATGCCGAGGGGAATGACGCTTGCAGACGCCGTGCGATGGCGCCGTTCCGTCTCGGGATAATTCGCGCTCCAGTGTGGATAATGCCTGGCGATCAGGTCGAACGCCTTCTTGAGGCAGGACAGCATGCCGAGGCCGAGCAGATCGACCTTGAGGATTTTCAGCTCCTCCAGATCGTCCTTGTTCCATTCGACGACGGTGCGGTCGTCCATCGCGGCGTTCTGGATCGGCACGACGTCGTCCAGCCGCTCCCGCGTGATGACGAAGCCGCCGACATGCTGGGAAAGATGGCGCGGGAAGCCGTGCAATTCCTGCGCGAGCGCGAGGCATGCGCGCAGGCGGCGCTCGCCCGGATCAAGGCCGAGGCTGCGCAAATCCTCCGCCGTGACGCCCTTCGACCACCATTGCTGCGTTTTCGAGAGGGCGGCGATACGGTCTTCCGAGAAGCCGAACGCCTTGGCGACCTCGCGGATGGCGCTGCGCCCGCGATAACAGATGACGACGGCGGAAAGCCCGGCGCGATGGCGACCGTATTTCTGATAAACGTATTGCAGCACCTCCTCGCGCCGCTCATGCTCGAAGTCGATGTCGATGTCGGGCGGTTCGCCGCGCTCTTCGGAAACGAAGCGGTCGAACAGCAATTCATTGTTGGCGGGATCGACTTCGGTGACGCCGAGGCAATAGCAGATCGCGGAATTGGCGGCCGAGCCGCGGCCCTGGCACAAGATGGGATCTATAGCATTGCCGTCTTTATCGAAGCCGGAGCGGGCGAATTGCACGATGTCCGCCACGGTGAGGAAATAGGAGGCATAATTGAGCCGCGCGACGATGGCGAGCTCGCGCGTCAGCGCCGCATGCACTTTCGCCGGCACGCCGCCGGGATAGCGCGTCTCGGCGCCGGCGCGGGAAAGCGCTTCGAGCGCCGCCTGCGCATTGGGATAACCCTGAACGGTTTCGTCCGGATATTCGTAGCTCAGCTGATCGAGCGAGAAGGCGAGGCCGGCGAAGAAGGTGTGCGTTTCTTCGACGGCTTCCGGCGCCGCTTCGTAGAGACGCGCCATTTCGGCGGGCGCTTTCAGGTGGCGTTCGGCGTTGGCGGCGAGCAGGCGGCCGGCGCTGTCGAGCGTGGTTTTCTCGCGGATGCAGGTCAACACGTCGAGCAGGGCGCGGCGCGCGGGCACATGGTGCAGCGGCTCGGTGGTGGCGATCAGGCGCGCGCCGGTTTCGGCCGCAAGATCGCGCAGCACGCGCAGGCGGCGGCGGTCCTCGCCGTCGAACGCGCAGCGCGCTGCAAGCCAAACCTCCCCGCAGACGGCGTGGACATCGGCGAGGCAGGCGCGCAACGCGCCGTCTGGCGCCGCACCCGGCGGCAGGATCGGGACTGCGATCGCCTGCAAGCCTTCGGCGTGGGCGAGGAAATCCGCGCGGTCGAGCCAGCATGCGCCTTTCGGCGCGCGGCGGTTGCCGATCGTCAGCAGCCGCGTGAGGCGCGCATAGGCGGCGCGATCCTTCGGGTAGACGATGAGGTCCGGCGTCCCGTCGCGGAAGACGAGCCGCGCGCCGACGGCGAGACGCACGCCATATTCCTTCGCCGCCGCATGCGCGCGCACGACGCCGGCCAGCGTGTTGCGGTCGGCCACGCCGAGGCCGGCGAGGCCGAGTTCGGCGGCGCGGGCGGCCAATTCCTCCGCATGCGAAGCTCCGCGCAGGAAGGAGAAATTCGTCGTCGCGCACAATTCGGCGAAGGCGGGCGGCGGCGGCTTGCGCCGCCGCCGCTTCCCGCATCGCCGCGGAACGCGAGGATGGGGTCCGTCATGCGAAGACGCCATGCACGAACCAGCGCGGCGGATCGGCCTCGCCATACGCGCCCTCGCGATACAGCCAGTAGCGCCGGCCGTGCGTATCCTCGACGCGGTAATAATCGCGCAGCCGCGCATGCGGCGCGGCGAGCCAATCGCCGGCGATGCGCTCCGGCCCTTCCGCGCGCGCGACCTCGCGCATCACGCGCCGCCACTGGAAACGCAGAGGCGGACCGTCCGGCACGCCGGCCATCGCTTCGATCGGCTGCGGGCGAGCGAACAGCGAGAGCGGACGGCGCATCACGCCGTCTTCCGGGGGCGCAGGCGCGGGTGCGCTTTCCGCGCCGAGCGCGCCGACGCGCGCAGGGCCCAAACGCGCAGCCAGCACGTCGCGCAAACGCGCCTCGGCTTGCGGATCGCGCTCGGAAGCGGGCGCAAGATCGGTGGGGCGCCATGCGATGGGGCTGAGGCTTTCGCCATCGAGCCGCAACGCTTCGAAGCCGAATTCCGCATCGAGCGCATGGGGCGCGGCGGCGAGACGCTCGCGGAAAAGGCGCAGCATCGCCGCGGGCGCGCGCTCCGGCTTGGCGAAGCCCAACGCGATGCGGCGCACGCCGCGATCCAGCCCATAGAGCGAAAGCGCGGCCGCGCGTGCGCCAAGCCCGCGCGCATCGAGCTGGGCGCATAGATCGGCGCAGAGATCGCCGCACACGGCCAACACCTGCTCCATCGCCAGGATGGGCTCCGCGAGACGGCGCTGCGCGAAAACCGGCGGCGGCGGGCGGCGCGGCGCCAGCGCTTCACGCGCGCGGCCGAACGCTTGATCGAGCCGCAGCATGGCATTCTGCCCGGCGCGCGCGGCGAAGGGCTGGCGCGGGGCGTGGAGGATCTGGCCGATCGTGGCGAGGCCCAGCCGGCGCAGCAGCGCCTCGGCTTCGGGATCGAGGCGCAAGGCGCGCACGGGCAGGGGGCTGAGCAAAGCCAGAAGCTGTTCGCCGCTTTCGTCCGTAGACGGAACGATGGCGTCCGCCTTGCCGAAATGCGCCAAGGCCCAGGCGGCCCCTGGCGTGGGCGCGACGGCGGCGCGCGTCGTGAAGCCTTGCGCGGCCAGCCGGTTGCGGGCGAAGGCGACGAGGCCGGCTTCGCCGCCGAACAGATGCGCGCAACCGGCGCTATCGAGGAAAAGGCCGTGCGGAGGATCGAGCGCGACGGTCGGGCTCAGCCGGTCGCACCAGGCGGCGATGCCGTCCAGCACGGCCAGATCGCCTTCGCCGTCGGCCTCGCGCGCATCGAGATCGGGGCGCATGGCGCGCGCATCCGCCAGCGCCATGCCGGCGCGCAGGCCGAGCGCTTCTGCCGCGGCGTCCGCCGCGGTTAGCGCGAAGGCGCCGCCGTGCTTGGCGTAGAGCGCGAGGGGGCGGCGGGCTTCAGGCGGCGCGGATGCGGGCGCCCGGGCGATCCGGTCGGTCGCCAGGCGCGGCAGCCACAGCGCCATCCACCGCGCATTCTGCGGCGCGGAAAGCATGGGCGTTCGCGTTCCAATCCAGCCGCCAGGAAAGGCCCGAAGGGCCCGCCCGGGAGCGTTCGAGATGGGCGGTGAAGGCGGGCCGGCCCAGTTCGCGCCCGGCGGCTTCGCTGGCGGCGGCGGCGATGCGCCAGCGCATCCAGGCCGCGCTGGCCGCCAAGCGGTCGAGCCGCAGCAGCGCGCAGCGCGCGCCGTGCTTTTCCGCCGCCAGCAGCAGCCGGCGCGTGGCCGTAAGGCTCAGGCTTTTCGATCCCGGCGCCACGGTGCACAGCGCTGAAGCTCCCGGCGCCGCCAACGCCTGTTCGCTTGCCCAGAGTGCGTCCGTTTGCGTGCGCGCGGCGATGAACAACAAGCGGTCGAGCGAAAGGCCGAACCGCGCCAAGCCTTCCGCGCAAGGCCCGCCATGCTCGCCGACATGCGCATCCGGCGCCGCCCAGGCCAGGAAGCCGCCTGGTGGGCCGCTTTGCGCCCAGGCCAGAGCGAAACCCAAAGCAGCGCCCGCATCGCCGGGCGCGGCGGGCGCGATCTCGATCAGAGGGGCGGCGGCGGCGGCCGCGAAATGGCGGGTGAAATCGCGCTCATCCCGGGCAAGCCGGCCGGCCGCATCCCGCACCAGGCCGCGCGCGATCAGGCGCTGGGCTTCGGCCGAAAGAGAGGACAGGGCTAGCATTGCCCGAGAGTAGAACAAAAACGGAACAAACGCAATTCCCTCTCAACCAGCCCCCTCAACCAGACCTTAAGCGCGACGGCGCATCCTCTTCGCCAAGCCCGTCGAGAAGGGCGCATGGGAGAGACCCGATGTCCGTCACGGTCACGCATGGATTTGCGCGCCAGCACGATCATTTCGAGCCGGAAGCGGCCCTCTCGCCGCAGGAACAGCGCCAGCTGCGCGCGCATCTGGAGCAGATCGACTACGCCGCCTACGCGGCCAACCGCGAAATCCTCGGCAAGACTCTGGGTGCGGTCGATCTTGCGAAATTCCAGCGCCTGGCCGTGGCCGCCGCGCACGCCCGCGCGGAATGGGCCGCCGCCGCCCTGGCCATGACCGCCGCGTCCGCGCAGCAGCCGAGCCCGGCGCAGGTCTCCCAGCTCGCGGCGCTACGCAAGACATATGAAGAGATGAGCGAAGCGTACGAAGCAATGCGCCGCATGGTGGAGCGCGGCTATCTGGCGTTCCGCGCCGCGCCCTAAGCGCCCTTCCGCGCTATTGCGCGACCGTCACGTCGACGGACACCGCAACCTGCTGCGCGCCGAAACCCAGGAACACGCCCTGTACGGGGGCGGCGTCGGCGTAGTCGCGCCCGATCGCCACCGCGATATGATCCTCGCCGACGAGCAGCGCATTGGTGGGATCGATCCCCACCCAGCCTAAAGGCTCCCCGCACCAGACATTCACCCAGGCGTGCATCGCATCGGCGCCTTCGAGGCGCGGCGAACCCGGCGGCGGGATGGTGCGCAGATAGCCGCTGACATAGGCCGCCGGCAGGCCGAGCGCGCGCAGGCCGGAAATGGCGATATGCGCGAAATCCTGACACACGCCGCGGCGCTGGCCGAACGTCTGCGCGAGGGGCGTGGAAATCGCGGTGGCGTGGGGATCGAACACGAAATCCGCGCGCATGCGCGAGATCAGCTCGATCAGGCCTTCGAGGATTTCGCGCCCTTCAGGAAAACTTTCACGCGCATAGTCGCCGGCGGGCGCGTGCAGCGGCGCCATGGCGCTCGGCTGCAGGAAATGCGCCGGGGCGCGCGGGCCAAGGCTCGGCGCCGCAAGGCATTCCACGCGCACCGCCTCCCAGGCGGGGCTCGCCATCGTCACCGCCGGCGGCGCGCGCGTGACGCTGGCGCGGGCGCGGGTTTCGATGCGCAGCGCGGTGTGCGGCGCGTCGATATCGACATAGGTGATGCGTTCGCCGAAAAATCCCTGGCGCTCCCAGGCGGCGCGCGGCTTCGGCGTGATCTGGATGGAGGAAGCGAAGGCTTCCTGCCCATGCTCGCGCAGCGGCGTGAGCCGCAGCAGGCAGCGCGCGTCCGCGACGGGGGCCGCATATTCGTAATCCGTGACGTGGCGGATGTCGTAGATCACGCGCTAGGTCCGGGCGGATTTCGCGCCCACGGCGCGATGCGGGAAGAAGCGCAGCGCGATCGCATCCGACAGGGTGAGCAGGCCGGATTCGATTTCCTGCACCTTCGCCGGGCTCATGGCGAAGCCATCCTCGGTTTCTATCGCGGCGGCGAGGCGGATCACGATGCGCTCGGGCTCTTCCGGCGCGCCATCCTCGATGAGGCGCGGCAGTTTCGCCAAATGCTCCTTGAGCTCCACGATTTGGAACGCAGCCGAGCGCGGATTGAACGGATCGAGCATCGCCAGATCGCGCACCGGCGCGAGCGCGGGGCCGGCCATGTAGCGCGAGCGGTAGATGATCTGGGAATCGATGAGATCGAGCAGCACGTCGAGATCGTCGTCGCCCGCGTCGTCGCCGGCGAAGGCCTGCATGTAGCGGCAGCAATGGATCGCGCGCTCGATGCGCCGGCCTATATCGAGAAAACGCCAGCCGGCGGCGCGGTTCATGTTTTCCTGCGCGAGGCCCGCGAAGGTGGCGAGCGCCATCAGGCCGCGTTCGGCGCGCGCGGCGGCTTCGGTTTCCGACAGCGCACCCTGCAGCGGCGGCGCGGCCAGGGCAGAGAGCTCGCCCAGCACGCGCCATGCATCGGGCGAGAGGCGGTCGCGCATGCCGGAGGCCGTGCGCTGGGCGGCGGAAACCAGATTGGGCGCCGATCCGACGGCTTCCGCATCGGACATGACGGCGGCCACGATACGCGCAGTGGGCGCGTTCCACAGCGTGCGCGGCGCGGCGCTCCACGCCATCAGCAGATTTTGCACGCGCAGATGCGTCGCGCCTTCGGCATGGCGGGCGCTATCGGATTCCATGATGCTGGCCGATGCGCTGCGCGCCAGGCGCAACGTCGCCTCAAGGCGTTCGAGATAGCGGCCGAGCCAGAAGAGATTGTCCGCGGCCCGGCTGGGCAGCGGCCCGGTGGAGCGGCGCACGCGCGCATGATCGCCGCTGGCGAGCAAGGTGACGCGTTCGACGGGCTTATCCGCCAGCACCCACACATCCGCCGAACGCGCACCGGCTCCCATCGAGATGGCGCGGGAATCCGGCGCGTCCGAAATACGCGCGAAGCCGCCTGGCATGATCGTCCAGCCGTCCGGCCCGGCGGCGGCGTACACGCGCAAGGTGAAGGGCCGCGGGGCGAATGTGGAATTCTCCCACACCGGCGTCGTGGACAGGCGCACAACGTCCTGCGCGACATAATCGAAGGGGCGGTCGCGCAGGGTGGCGCTGAAGCGCGCGCGCTCGGCGGCGTCCATTTGCGCGTAGAGTTTCGCTGCGCCGGGCGTGAGCGCGGGCGCGACGGCGAGGGTATCCAGCTTTTCCTGCGCGGCCGCGCGCGCGCCCGCATCGCCGAACCACCAGGTGGCGATTTGCGGCAGCTTCAAATCCTCGCCGAGAACTTTCTGCGCCAAGGTGGGAAGAAAGCTGAGCAGCGCCGGATTTTCCACCAGGCCGGAGCCCGGCGCGTTGGCGACGACGACGCCGCCCGCGCGCATGGCTTCGATCAGGCCGGCGGCGCCCAGGCGCGAGGCGCTGTTGAGTTCGAGAGGATCGAGGAAATCGGAATCGACGCGGCGAAGCAGCACGTCGGCCCGCTTGGGCCCGGCGATCGTGCGCACGTGGACGCGGTCGGCGGAGGCGATGAGATCGTCGCCCTCCACCAGAACGAAGCCGAGATAACGCGCGAGATGGGCCTGCTCGAAATAGGTTTCGCTGTAGATGCCGGGCGTCAGCAGGCAGATGCGCGGATCGGCGCGCTGCGCGCGCGCCGCCAGGCCGGCGCGAAACGCCGAGAAGAAGGGCGCCAGGCGCGCCACATTCATTGCGTTGTAGACACTGGGAAAGGCGCGCGACTGGACGAGGCGGTTCTCCAGCGCATAGCCCGCGCCAGAGGGCGCCTGCGCGCGATCGTTCAGCACCCACCAGCGCCCATCGGGTCCGCGCCCGAGATCGGCGGCGTAGAAATAGAGATAGCGCCCGCCAGGCGGCGTCAGGCCGACCATGGGATGGATGAATTCGCGCGAGCCGCCCGCCACCACGGCCGGCAGCGCGCCGCTCTTCACCAGCGAAGCGGG
>JBFWWB010000018.1:0-27865 GCA_050246435.1 Hyphomonadaceae bacterium | reverse complement strand
GTGTGAACAGGTCGAAGCTGAAGAACACGAGACCCAGCCAGATCAGCGAGAAGCTGACGGCGCGCGCCGGCGTGAACGCCTCGCCATAGAACAGGCTCAGCAGGAATTGCATGCTGGGTGGGATGAATTGCAGCAGTCCGATAATCGAAAACGGAATTCGGCGGGCGCCGAACGCGAACAGGATCAGCGGAATCGCCGTCACCGGCCCGGCAAGCGCCAGCAGCGCCGCATGGCCGGTCGATTGCATGAAACCAAGTGGCGCCGATGACGCCGTCCACACCAGCAGCGCCGCCGCCGGCGGCACCAGGATCGTGGTCTCCACCAGCATTCCGACGGAGGCGGGCACCACGGCGATCTTGCGCACCGCCGCATACGCGCACCACGAAGCGCACATCACCAGCGAAAGCCACGGCAGCGTGCCGAGCATCACGGCTTGCACGCCGACGCCCAGGGTGGCCAGCGCCAGCGCCACGATCTGCAGCGGCGTGGTCTTTTCGTGGAAGAGGAAGACGCCGATCGCCACTTGCACCATCGGCGCGATGAAGTAAGCGAGCGAGGCCTCCATCAGCCGACCATGCGCGGCAGCCCACACATACCCGCCCCAGTTGATGAAAATGAACGCCGCCGAAAGCGTCAGCATGCCCAACATCTTCGGCGTGCACGCCGCGCGGATCTGCGCGAAGCCTGTGCGCGCGCCGCTGATCGCCAGCACCGCGATCAGCGCGCAGGGAATACTCCAGAGTATGCGTTGCGCCAGGACTTCAGCCGCCTGCGCGAACTCCGCCATCTTGAGATAGACGGGCAGCAGGCCCCAGAAGAAATTCGCCGCCGCCGCCAGGATGAAACCCTGCCGGAACTGCGCGTCGGCTGACTTGTCCATGAATGTGCTCCTGACGAAGGCCGCCTCTGTAGCGCCGCACCGTGCGAGTCGCTGGCCGGAATCGGACGTTTAATTGTCGCCTTCCGCAGGCGACGTCTCTGCCCCGCCGTCGCGTGAAAGCGGCGTGAGGCCCGCGGCCCCGCCCAGCACCACCGTGGGCGCGGGCCGGCCAGGCGCACCTGCCAACGCCTGCAGCAGGCGGAGATTCATCAGTTCCGGATTACCCTTGAGCATGCGCGCCGCATTGGCCAGCGCGCGCAGGCTCGCCTGCTCACCGCGCGCCCGCTCGAGCGCGGCGAGGCCTTCTTTCTGCGCCCTCCAAAGGTCGGCGAACGCCTGCTTCGCCGGGCCGACGAGATTGAGATCGCGCACCGCCACACTTTCCACTGTCAGCCCCAAGGGGGCTACGACGGCTTGCACCTCCTCCGCCAGCCCCGCATCGATCAGCGTGCGGTCCGCCAGCAGCGCGTCGAGCGCATGCGCGGCCACCCGCCGGCGCAGCGCGATCTGTATTTCTTCATAAAGGCGGCTCGCCGGCGACGATGCGACGGTGACGTAGGCCTTCGCATCGCTGACGCGGTAGATCGCCATCGCGCTGAGGCGAAGGGTCAGCTGATCGCCGGTCAGCAACTCCTGCCCGGAAACGGTGGTGGAGAATTGCCGCATGTCGACGCGTTGGATCGTCACCGGCGCCGGCCAAGTGGCGTAGCGCCCCGGCCCGAGTACAGCTTCCAGCGCGCCCTTATTGAATTTGAGGCCTGCTTCATAGGCCTGGATGGTGACATGCCCATCGGCGCGCTTCTTCAACGCCCAGCCGGTCAAACTGCGCGCGATCCAGATCGCCGCGATGATCCCGATGATCGCCGCGATCACCACGATGGCGGCGTCTACACCCTCTTCCATCACGCCCTCTTCGCGCGCAGCTGAGGGTCTCCGAGGCGCTGCGGGCGCCCAGCGGGCGATGCGCCGCCCGAAGGCGATCGCGCAAGGCTTGGCGCGCGCTCCGCGCGGAAGGCGAACCTTCCGGCGGCGGCCTCGGAGACCCGTTGCTGGTTAGCAGCCAGGAGAAGGCGGCCAGACGCGGCCGGCGGCGCCCCTACGGAACGCCCGCCGTCTCGATTGCGCCTTCATGCTTCAAATAGAGCACCACGCGCGGACGCGCCATCGCATTCCCGCGCAAAGCGCGTCAGGCGGCCTTCTTGGTGAAGAGCCCGCGGTTCAGCATCAACTCCGCGATCTGCACGGCGTTGAGCGCCGCGCCCTTGCGCAGATTGTCCGACACCACCCACAATGCCAGTCCATTTTCGACCGTGGCGTCCTCGCGGATGCGTGAAACGAACGTCGCAAAATCCCCGACGCATTCCACCGGCGTGGTGTACGCATCCTCGGCGGGGTTATCGACGACCATCACGCCCGGCGACTCGCGCAGGATTTCGCGGGCCTCCTTCGCGGTGATCGGGTCCTCAAACTCGATGTTCACCGCTTCGGAATGGCCGACGAACACTGGCACGCGCACGCATGTGGCGGTGAGCTTGATGGCTGGGTCGAGAATTTTC
Source organism: Hyphomonadaceae bacterium (assembly GCA_050246435.1). Lineage (GTDB taxonomy): Bacteria > Pseudomonadota > Alphaproteobacteria > Caulobacterales > Aquidulcibacteraceae > JAKFWI01. Next base: position 25,429 of record JBFWWB010000018.1, on the reverse strand, counting down.
TTGGTCTCGACGACCATCTTCCATTCTTCCTTGGTGAAGCCATCCTCCATGAACACATCGATGTGCGGGATTACGTTGAACGCGATCTGCTTGGTAAAACGCTCCCTCACCAGCTCGTCGTTCACGTAGATCGCGCGCGTCTGCGTCCACAGCTCGTCCATGGCGTCCTTGCCGGCGCCAGAGACGGATTGGTAGGTCGACACCACCACGCGTTTGATCTTCGCGTGGTCATGCAAGGGCTTCAACGCCACAACGAGCTGCGCGGTCGAACAGTTCGGGTTGGCGATGATGTTCATCTTGTTGAAGCCGGCCACGGCGTCGGCGTTCACTTCCGGCACGACGAGCGGCACGCGCGGATCCATCCGCCAGGCGGACGAATTGTCGATCACCACCGGCCCTTGCGCACCGATTTTCGGGCTCCATTCCTTCGAAACCGAGCCGCCAGCGCTCATCAGCACGAGATCGACGCCGCGGAAATCGAACGTCTCAAGGTCTTTGCATTTCAGCGTCTTATCGCCGTAAGAAACCTCCACGCCCACGCTGCGGCGCGAGGCGATGGCGATCACCTCGTCGGCGGGGAACAGGCGTTCTTCCAGGATGGCCAGCATTTCGCGGCCGACATTGCCCGTGGCGCCAACCACGGCGACGCGCAGACCCATCTTTTTCAGGCTCCAATCCGCCCGGCCCTCCTGGCCGGCGCGGGAACCGGGCTCAATAAACGAAGCCGGCCCATTATCCAACACCCCGCCGACCAAAACGCGGCCCGATCGGTCGCGGCGCGCTGCTGGACGTTGGGCAGACCGAATGCGTCTCTAGAGTGCGGCGATCACCGCTTCGCCCATCTGGCGCGTCGTCAGTCTGCCGCCGATGTCGGCGGTACGCGCGCCGCCTTCGAGCGCCTTCGTCACCGCCCCATTCAGGCGGTCGGCCAGATCGGCGCGGCCCAGCGAGAGGCGCAACGCCATCTCGAACGAGAGGATCGCCGCCAGCGGATTGGCCACGCCCCTGCCTGCAATGTCCGGCGCGCTGCCGTGCACCGGCTCATAGAGGCCCGGAGCGCCGGCGGCGCCCACCGCGGCGGAGGGCAGCATGCCAAGCGAGCCAGTGAGCTGGGCCGCCTCGTCGGACAGGATGTCGCCGAACAGGTTGTCCGTCAGGATCACGTCGAACTGCTTCGGCGCGCGCACCAATTGCATGGCGCAATTGTCCGCCAGGATATGCTCAAGCTTGACGTCGGGATATTCCGCCGCATGCAGCGCGGAAACCTCTTCGCGCCACAGCACTCCAGTCTCCATCACATTCGATTTTTCCGCTGAATGCACCAGGCCGCGGCGCTTGCGCGCCAGATCGAAAGCGACGCGTGCGACGCGGCGGATTTCGTCGCTGTCATATACTTGCGTATCGACGCCGCGGCGCTTGCCGCCGCCGATATCCTCGATGCCGCGCGGCTTGCCGAAATACACCCCGCCGGTGAGCTCGCGCACGATCACAATGTCCATGCCGGCAACGATCTCGGGCTTCAGCGAAGAGGCGCCTGCCAGCGCGTCGAAGCAGAGCGCCGGGCGGAGATTGGCGAACACGTCCATCTCCTTGCGCAGGCGCAGCAAGCCCGCTTCCGGGCGCTTGTCGCGCGCTACCTTCGCCCACTGCGGCCCGCCGACGGCGCCCATCAGCACCGCATCGCTCGCCTTCGCCAGCGCCACCGTCTCATCGCTGATTGGATCGCCCATCTCATCGATGGAGGCGCCGCCGAACAGCGCCTGATCGATCTCTAGATCGTTGATCCGCAGCGCCTCGATCACGCGGCGCACCTCAGCGATCACTTCAGGTCCGATCCCGTCCCCCGGCAGCAGCAGCAGGCTTTGGCTCATGTCTCAGATCTTCTTTACGCCGGCGATTTCGTATTCGGCCATATCCCGCCCGCCGACGCCGAGCTCGGCGCCGAGCGCACGCCATGCGGCCATATGCGCGGAATTGCGATGCGCCGCGACGGCTGCCGCGTCGTCATAAATCTCGAAGATGTTGAGCTTTCCAGGTTCCAGCAGGTCCCAGGCGAAATCATAGACGCGGCAACCCGGTTCCTGGCGCGTGGTGCGCACCATTGTTTCCATCGGCGCGCGCGCCTTTTCCACGTTTTCTGGCGGAAACCGCACGCTGCCGGCGAGAATGATCATCCTGTCCCTCCCAAATTCTTCTGACGCTGGCCTGCGCCTAAAGCCAGGGCTGGCTCAGCTTGCGGCGCACCTCGAACGCGTCGATTTCCGGCGTGCGCTTCAAGGACAGGCCGATGTCGTCGAGCCCTTCGAGCAGCTTGTGCTTCGTCGCAGCGTCGATCTCGAAATGGAAAACCGCGCCGGTGGGCGAGGTTACCGTCTGCGCCGGCAGATCGACGGTGAACATGTGATTGGCGCCCCGCGCCTCCTCCATGAGCTGCGCCACCGCCGCCTTCGGCAGTTTCACCGGCAAGAGGCCGTTGTTGAGGCAATTGCCGTAGAAGATGTCCGCGAAGCTCGGCGCAATCACGCAGGTGATGCCGAAATCCTGCAGCGCCCACGGCGCATGCTCGCGGCTGGAGCCGCAACCGAAGTTCTCACCCGCGATCAGCACACCCGCGCCTTTATAGGCTGGCTGGTTCAGCACGAAATCGGGCTTCTCGCGCCCATCCGAGTCGAAGCGCAGATCGTAGAACAAGCCCTTGCCAAGGCCCGTCCGTTCGACCGTGGAGAGAAATTGCTTCGGAATGATCTGATCTGTGTCGACGTTCGCCGTGGGAATGGCGGCGCCGATCGCCGTGGTTTTAGTAAACGGCGTCATGCGTATTTCCTTACGTCCGTCAGCGCGCCGGCGATCGCGGCGGCGGCGGCCATCGCCGGCGAAACCAGATGCGTGCGCCCGCCGCGGCCCTGGCGTCCCTCGAAATTACGGTTCGAGGTGCTGGCGCAGCGCTCGCCGGGAGCGAGTTTATCGGGGTTCATCCCGAGGCACATGGAGCAGCCCGGCTCGCGCCATTCGAAGCCGGCATCGAGGAAAATCTGATCGAGGCCCTCTTCTTCCGCCTGATGGCGCACGAGACCGGAGCCCGGCACCACCATCGCACGCACGCCGGGCGCCACATGACGCCCTTTCGCGACGGCGGCGGCGGCGCGCAGATCCTCGATCCGCCCGTTCGTACACGAGCCGATGAACACCCGCTGCACGGGCAACCCTTCAAGCTTCGCGCCCGGCTCCAGCCCCATATAGGCCAGCGCCCGGGCGATGGATTCGCGGCGCACCTCGTCGGCCTCCGCTGCCGGATCGGGGATGGTTCCTGTGATCGGCGCGGTCTGTTCCGGGCTGGTGCCCCAAGTGAGCGTGGGCGCGATTTCCGACACGTCGATCTCGACGATGCGGTCCCATTGCGCATCCGCATCGCTGCGCAGATGGCGCCAATACGATTCCGCCTGCTCCCACGCGCCCGCCTTCGGCGCAGCGGCGCGGCCCTTCAGATATTCGAACGTCGTTTGATCGGCCGCCACGAGGCCGGCGCGCGCGCCGGCCTCGATCGACATGTTGCAGATCGTCATCCGCCCTTCCATGGAAAGCGCCTCGATCGCCCGCCCGGCATATTCGATCACGTGACCGGTGCCCCCGCCCGTGCCGATCTTGCCGATGAGCGCCAGGATCATGTCCTTCGCGGAGATCAGCGGCGAAAGCTCGCCGGCGAACCGCACCAGCATGTTCTTGGCCTTGCGCGTGCGGATCGTCTGCGTGGCGAGCACATGCTCCACCTCGGAGGTGCCGATGCCGAACGCCAGTGCGCCGAAGGCGCCGTGCGTGGCGGTGTGGCTGTCGCCGCAGACGATCACCATGCCGGGCTGCGTGCGCCCCTGCTCGGGTCCCACCATGTGAACGATGCCGTTGCGCGGATCGCCCATCGGCAGGAATTCGATGTCTGCCCAAGCGACGTTCTTTTCGAGGGTTTGCAGCTGCAAGCGCGCCTCGGGATCGGCCACGGCGTCGACGCCGAGCGCCTGGCCCTCGGTCGGCGTGTTGTGATCGGCGGTGGCGAGCGTGAGATCGGGGCGGCGCACTGTGCGGCCGTTGGCGCGCAGACCCGCGAAAGCCTGCGGCGTCGTCACCTCATGGATGAGGTGAAGATCGACATAGAGGAGCGCTGCGCCGTCGGGCTCCTGCGCGACCAGGTGCTGGTCCCAGATCTTTTCGTAAAGCGTTTTGGCCATGGCGCGGATGTATCGACGGAAACCGCTAGTCGCAACCGTCCCGCACGCCTTCGAACACGGTCAAGCTCGCATCGGTGGTGCGGAATTGGAACACGAGGCGCTCGCCATGCGCTTCAAGAGAGAAGCGATCGCCGGTCGAGACGTCATTAGCCTCCGAGAAAAACACCGGCTGGCAGGGCGGCCCGTGACCTAAGCCGTCGTCCAGGGGACAAAGCCGCCAGCCCCGCCCCGCGCGCTCAAGCCGGAAGGCGTCATGCGCGGATTGGTCGCCGGCGCGATAATCCAGCCTATCGCCGCGCCAAACCATGCCCCGCGCCGCATGCTCGGGGAACCAGCGCATCGTGGCGGCTGAGCGAGCCATCGGCGCGCTTTTCGATCCAGCAGCCGCGCAGCGCGTTGGGCGCGTCGACCGCTGTGGCGCAGGCGTTCAGGATGGCGACAGCCAGCGCGGAAAGCACCGCGCGCCTCAAAGCGGCGTTTCGCCTTCGCCTTCGCGCTCGACCGGGCCAGTCATGATCACATGGCCGTTATCGGCGCGCCATTCGATCTCCAGTGCGCCGCCGTCGACGATCACCGTCGCCCGCCGGCCGACCAGCCCCGCGCGGTGCGCCGCCACCAAAGCCGCACACGCGCCGGTGCCGCACGCTTTGGTGAGGCCGGCGCCGCGCTCCCACACGCGCAGGCGGATGCGGTCCGGCGCCTGGATTTCCGCGAAACCGACATTCACCCGCTCCGGGAAGAACGGATCGTGCTCCACCACTGGGCCGAGTTCGGCTACGAGAACTGCTTCCGCGCTCGGCGGAAAGAAGACCGCGTGCGGATTGCCCATGCTGACGCCGCCGGGGCCGGCCATCCAGCTCTCGCGCCCACCGGGGATGGCGTAGTCCATGGCCACGGTGTCGGTTTCGCGCGCAACGGGGATTTCAGTCCAGCTCAGCCGCGCGGGGCCCATATCCACCGCGAAGCGCATCGGGCCTGCCTGCTCCGCCGCCAGCACGCCGGAAACCGTTTCGATCGCCACATGCGGGCGACCTGTTTCCGTGCTTAATAACCAGGCGACGCAGCGCGCGGCGTTGCCGCACGCGCTGACCTCGCCGCCGTCCGCGTTCCAGATGCGCATGAAGGCGTCCGCCTTGGCGGAGGGCTCGATCGCAATCACCTGGTCACAACCGATCCCGCTCGCGCGGTCAGCCAGGGCACGCGCCTGCGCCGGCGCCAACTTTCGCCGGTCCGCCCGCAGATCGAGGATGACGAAGTCGTTCCCGCAGCCGTTCATCTTCACATAGCGCATCGGCTGGCATGTAAGCCTTCGCCGCCTTGCCGTCACCGCCCTTGGCCCCGCCCCCGCGATCTGCTTTCAAGGCGGCGATGTTCCGCCCTTCCGCATGGTTCGCCGGCGCACTCGCCGCGCTCGCCGCCTGTACGACCGGCCCGATGCCCAAACCCCACGCCGAAACCAGCGATCCCTTCCTCTGGCTGGAGGAGGTCGAAGGCGCGAAGGCGCTGGAGTGGGTGCGTGCGCAGAACGCCCGCTCGTTGGCGCTGCTGGAGGCTGATCCGCGCTACACCGCGGCGGAAGCGCAGGCGCTGGCTATCCTCAATTCCAAGGACCGGCTGGCGCTGGGAACCATCCGCAACGGCTATGTCTATAATTTCTGGCAAGACGAGGCGCACGTGCGCGGCCTGTGGCGACGCATGCCGCTGGCGGCATACCGCCGGGGTGCGCCATCCGAGGGCGGCTGGGAGACCCTGCTCGACATCGACGCGTTAGCCGCCGCCGAGAAAGCGAATTGGGTGTTCCAGGGCGTGGACTGCCTAGGTGAGGACGACCGCTTCTGCCTGGTGCGCCTGTCGGACGGCGGCAAGGACGCGCACGTGCAGCGCGAGTTCGACGTTTCGAAGAAGGCGTTCACGCCCGGCGGATTCGCCTTGCCGGAAGCGAAATCCGATGCAACCTGGGCCGACAAGGATACGCTGTTGGTCGCGACCGATTGGGGCCCCGACACCCTCACCGAAAGCGGCTATCCCTTCATCGTGAAACGGCTGCGCCGGGGCGATCCCCTGAGCGCGGCGCAGGAAATTCTCCGCGGCGACCGCACCGACGTTTCAGCCGCACCCGGCGTGCTGGAAGCGCCGGACGGAACGCGGATTCCTATCGCCGTCGTCGCCGACACCTTCTTCACGAGCACAAATTATCGCCTGGATCGCAACGCGCCGGAGAAGATTGACCTGCCGCCGCGCGCAACCCTGCGCGCGCTCTATAAAGATCAACTGATATTCACGATTGAAGAGGATTGGCGCAGTTTTGCCAGCGGGGCGCTGCTTTCCATGCCGGCCGGCGAAACCGCGCGCGCGCAAGCCGTACAGGTCATCTATGCGCCGGGCCCGCGCGAGGCGATCGAAGGCGTGGACGATGCGGCCGGCGCGCTGCTGGTGAGCGCAACGCGCAACGTGCTGGGCCGTCTACTGGCCTACGACTTCGACGGCGCCCGCTGGACGCACAAGGAGATTGCGCTGCCGGCGGGCACGGTGTCCTACGTTGCCGCCTCGGCGCATGCACGCACGGCGTTCGCCGTCAGCGAAGCCGCGATCACGCCGGAAACCCTGTTCGAAATCGATGCGCCCGGCGCAACCGCGCAGCCTGTGCGCAGCCTACCGGCTTTTTTCAGCGCCGAAGGTCTCGTTACGCGCCAATATGAGGCGACTAGCAGCGACGGCGAGAAAATCCCCTACTTCATCACTGGCCGTCCGGACGCGATGGCGCGCGGCGACGCGCCGACCTTGCTCTACGGTTACGGCGGATTCCAGGTTTCGATGAACCCGGTCTATTCCGGCGTGCTCGGCAAAGTGTGGCTCGAGGCCGGCGGCGTCTATGTGCTGGCGAATATCCGCGGCGGCGGCGAGTTCGGCCCCGCCTGGCATCAGGCGGGCCTCAAATCCAAACGCCAAATCGTCTATGACGATTTCATCGCCGTGGCGCAGGATCTGATCGCGCGCAAGATCACCAACCCGCGCCGGTTGGGCATAGAGGGCGGCTCGAACGGCGGCCTACTGATGGGCGTGATGCTGACGCAGCGGCCGGACCTGTTCAACGCCGCCGTCGTGCAGGTGCCGCTGCTGGACATGCTGCGCTACAACCAATTGCTCGCCGGCGCGTCCTGGGTCGACGAATACGGCTCGCCCAACATTCCGGAGGAGCGCGCGTGGTTGGAGAAGATGTCGCCTTACCAGAATCTGCGCAAGCGCAAGGACTTTCCCGTCCCCTTTCTCGTCACCTCCACGAAAGACGACCGCGTGCACCCCGGCCATGCGCGGAAGTTCGCCGCGAAGATGGAGAGCCTCGGCATGGCGTTTCTCTATTATGAGAATATCGACGGCGGGCATTCGGCTGCGGCGAATCTAAAGGAACGCGCGAAGCGCCAGGCGCTCGAGTTCACCTATCTCAAGCAACGGCTGATGGATTGACCGCGCTCGAAACGCCTGGCCGCGCAGCGCCGCGCTTGCCGGCGGCGGCTTGGGACTGGGCGGCGCTTTCGCTCGCCGCCATCACGCTCTTCGCTGCCCTCGCCATCGCGCTCGCCCGCCTCGACGCGGGGCCGTGGATGGACGAATTCAACACCATCGTCACCACGCTGCAGGGCTTTTCGATCCGAGACTATTTGGATCGCGCGCTGCGGGGGCAGCATCCGGCGCTCTACGAAGGTCTTGTTTATCTCGCGCAAAATGCCGGCCTCACGAGCATCGCCGCTTTGCGCCTTCTCAACCTTTTGGGCGCGCCAATCGTTCTGGCCACGGCGTGGTCCGCGTGGCGTTGCGGCGCAGTCTCGCCGGCGCAAGTCGCCATCGTCGTCGCGCTTTACGCAAGTTCGGCCAATTTCGTGAATTACGCACCGGCGGTGCGTCCGTATTTTTTAATGTATTCCGCGTCGATCGCGGCGGCATTGGCGTGGCGCACGCTCGCGCGCGACGGCGCGGCTAAGCGCGCACTCATCTTTTGGGGGCTTTCGCTCTTTGTGTTCGCTAACGTGCATTATTTCGCGACAATCCTCGGCGGATTGATGACGATTGCCGCGCTGGTCGCCCCATTGCGCACGCGGCGATGGCGCGACGCGACGCGTATCGCCGGCGTCAGCCTGCTGGCGGCGGCCCCGGCGCTTCTCATGGGACTTGCGCAGGCCGGCTACACGACCACGGCAGGCGTGCTCTATTATTATCCCGCGGGATTAGCCTTCGCATTGAAGACGGCGCAAGCCGCCATCGCCGCCGCGTTCGCGGCGAACTGGCCCGCGGCGCTCCTTGCGCTGGCGCTGCCTGTGCTGCCGCGCCTTCGCCGGGCCCCGAGCAGCGCCGCAGCGGACGGATGGGCGCTTTGGGCGATCGCTTTGTCGTTTTTCGCCCTGGTGATCGCGCTGCACCTTATCAAACCGATGATCTGGGAGCGCTACCTGATGGCGGCCGCCGGAGCGATCCTTGTCGGCGCGGCACTATTGGCAGGAGATTCGCGCGGGCCGCGCTGGGTCGCGCCTCTCGTCTGTCTCTACGCACTGTTCGCGTTGTTCGCCACCGCGAAAGCCAGTCCGCCGGCTGCCGGCTGGTCGATATCGGCGGCGGAGGTGGCGCGGCGCGCGCAGACATGCCGGGACACGCGCGTCCTCGCGGTGCCTTATGCGCGCGTCAGCAACGGCCCGGTATGGAGCACGCCGCTTAACCCCACAGAGATTGAAGCGCGCAACTACGGCTATCGTTATTATGCGCGGCGCTACGGGTTCTCGTTCACGGAACTCAAGCCGCGCGACCGCGTCGCGCCGCCTAGCGGACCCTGCCCGACGCTAATCTGGATCGAGCATTTCTGGGCCGGTGAGCCCACAGCGCAGGCGCTGCTGCGCAATCTTGAGATCGATGGGCCGCCCTCCGCCGTGTATGAGCGCATCGGTTCGGGCGTGATCGTAACCGCGCCACCCGCGCGTTGAGGCTGGCCCCGCGGCGATTTAGACGCTAGCGGTAGCCGCAAAGGGAGCCCGCATGTCTCGTCGCTATTCGATATTCATCCTGCTCGGCATGGCGCTGGGCGTGTTGGTCGGCTGGGCGTGCAATACGCAGCTCTCCCCCGCCGCAGCGGGCGAAGTGGCGAACAACCTCAAAATCATCGCCGATATCTTCCTGCGCCTGATCAAGATGATCATCGCGCCACTGGTGTTCTCATCGCTGGTGGCCGGCATCGCCAACATGGGCGCGGGCGCGCAGCTCGGCCGCATGGGCGCGCGCACGATCCTCTGGTTCCTGGGCGCCTCGGTGCTTTCGCTGACGCTCGGCCTGTTCATGGTGCACCTGCTGCAGCCGGCGGCGGGGCTTAACCTGCCGCTGCCGCCCGAGCATGCGCAGGCCGGGGTCAATCCGAACGCCATGACCCTCGCGGATTTCATCACGCACGTGTTCCCGCGCTCCATCGTCGAGGCGATGGCGACGAACGAAATTCTGCAGATCGTGGTGTTCTCGTTGTTCATCGGCGTGGCGCTGGCGGCGCTGGGCGAACGCACCTCCGCGCTGGTGGCGATCGCGGAGCAAATTCTCGAAGTGATGTTGAAGGTGACGAGCTATGTAATGCTGGCCGCGCCGCTGGCGGTGTTCGCCGCGATCGCCGCCACAATCGCTAAGAACGGCCTCGGCATCCTGCTCACCTATGTCAAATTCGTCGGCGGCTTTTACCTCTCGATGGGCGTGCTCTGGGTCCTGTTGCTCGCCCTCGGCTCGATTTTCCTGGGCCGTCGCATCGGCGCGCTGGTGGGCCATATCCGCGACCCGATCCTGCTCGCCTTCTCGACCGCGAGCTCAGAGGCGGCCTATCCTCGGATCATGGAGGGCCTGCGCCAGTTCGGCGTGCCGCGGCGGATTTCTGGCTTCGTTCTGCCGCTCGGCTATTCGTTCAATCTCGACGGCTCGATGATGTATTGCACCTTTGCGGTGCTGTTCATCGCGCAGGCCTACGGCGTAGAGCTGACTCTCGCCCAGCAGATCACCATGCTGGGACTGCTGATGATTACCTCGAAGGGCATGGCTGGGGTGCCGCGGGCCTCGTTGGTGGTGATCGCCGCCACGCTGGCCTATTTCCACATCCCCGAGGCCGGAGTGCTGCTGATCCTGGCCGTCGATCAATTCCTCGACATGGGCCGCAGCGCAACAAATGTGGTGGGCAATGCGGTGGCCACCGCCGTGCAGGCGAAATGGGAGGGCCAGCTGCTGGATCGCCCGGCCGACGAGGCCACTGTCGTCGTCGTCTCCACGGTCGATCCCAGAAAAGACGAAATGCCCCTGTCTTGAGCGTTGACTTGAAGGCCACAGCCAGCCGGGCCAGTTTGGGGCTGGGGCGGCGGCGTTAAGGGAAGCGGGGCATCGCGCGCATGACGGCGTTGAGGATCGTGGTCGCCGCCTTGGGCTTGGCGCTGCTGGGCGTGATCGCCTGGGCGATCGGCCAGACTTCCACGCCGCAGGATTTCTGGTTCGAGAATCTGGCGCTGCTCGACCAACCGTGGGGCATGGCGAGCGTGGCCAATCTGCTTGTCGGCCTCGCACTGACGGCGGTCGTAATGATGCTGAGCGAACGCTCCTTCATCGCCGGCGCGCTGTGGGCCGCGCCAATCCTCGTTCTCGGCAATATCTGGACGGCGGTTTGGCTAGTGCTGCGCCTCCCCCAGTTGGCGGATCGGCTAACGCGTCCGGATTGGCCGACGGATTGAATTCGCCTCTCAAAAGTGATTGCTCTTTAGAATTGTTCTAATTAAAAATCCCTTGGCGGCGGCGCATGACGGCGCGGCCGGCAGGGAGATGGAACAATGGCCGACGATACGAAGGGCGGCGCTGCGACATGCCCCGTCGCGCATAAGGGCCGAACCAACCGCGATTGGTGGCCGGACGCGCTGGATATTTCGGTGCTCCACCGGAACTCCAAATTGTCCGATCCAATGGGCGGCGCGTTCGATTACGCCAAGGCGTTCAAGAGCCTCGACCTCGACGCCCTGATCAAAGACCTGCACGCCTTGATGACGACGTCGCAGGATTGGTGGCCCGCGGATTTCGGCCACTACGGCGGGCTGATGATCCGCATGGCCTGGCATAGCGCGGGCACTTACCGCATCACTGATGGCCGCGGCGGCGCCGGCGCGGGCCAGCAACGCTTCGCCCCGCTCAATTCCTGGCCGGACAATGCGAACCTCGACAAGGCGCGCCGCCTGCTTTGGCCAATCAAGCAAAAATACGGCGCGAAAATCTCGTGGGCCGATCTGATGATCCTGGCCGGCAACGTCGCGCTGGAATCGATGGGCTTTAAAACCTTCGGCTTCGCCGGCGGGCGCGCCGACGTGTGGGAGCCGGAAGAGCTTTATTGGGGGCCGGAGGGCTCCTGGCTGGGCGACGCGCGCTATAGCGGCGAACGCCAACTGGCTGAGCCGCTTGGCGCCGTGCAGATGGGCCTCATCTACGTCAATCCTGAAGGACCCAACGGCAACCCCGATCCGCTCGCGGCTGCGAAAGACATCCGCGAAACATTCTTCCGCATGGCGATGAACGATGAAGAAACCGTCGCGTTGATCGCCGGCGGGCACACCTTCGGCAAGACGCACGGCGCGGGCGATCCCTCACTTGTCGGGCCGGCGCCGGAAAGCGGTGCGCTGGAGGACCAGGGCCTTGGCTGGAAGAGCAAGTACAAGACCGGCATCGGCGCCGACGCCATTACCGGCGGGCCGGAAGTCACCTGGACGCAAACGCCCACGAAGTGGAGCAATCTCTTCTTCAAGAACCTGTTCGAGAACGAATGGGAACTGACGAAGAGCCCCGCGGGCGCGAAGCAATGGCGGGCGAAAAACGCCGTGGCGGACATCCCGGACGCGTTCGATGCGTCGAAGAAGCATGCGCCGACGATGCTGACGACGGACCTCGCGCTCCGATTCGATCCTGACTACGAAAAAATCTCGCGGCGCTTCTACGAGAATCCCGATCAGTTCGCGGACGCATTCGCTCGCGCCTGGTTCAAGCTCACGCACCGCGACATGGGTCCGCGCGCGCGCTATCTCGGCGCGCTCACGCCCAAGGAAGTCCTGATCTGGCAGGATCCTATTCCCGCGCCGACGCATCCGCCGCTGAGCGAAGCGGATGCCTCGGCGCTGAAAGCGAAAATCCTGGCATCGGGTTTATCGATTTCTGAGTTGGTTTCGACAGCGTGGGCTTCAGCCTCGACGTTCCGCGGATCGGACAAGCGCGGCGGCGCCAACGGCGCGCGCATCCGCCTCGCGCCCCAGAAGGATTGGGAGGTCAATCAACCCGCCCAACTCAAAGCGACGCTTGCGAAGCTGGAAGCGGTTCAGAAAGAATCCGGCAAGGTTTCGCTGGCCGACCTGATCGTGCTCGGCGGCGCGGCGGCTGTCGAGAAGGCGGCGAAGGACGCTGGCGTCGACGTGAAGGTGCCCTTCACGCCAGGCCGGGCCGACGCGACGCAGGAACAAACCGACGTGCAATCCTTCGCGCCGCTGGAGCCGCGCGCGGACGGCTTCCGAAACTACGTCAACAGCAAGCGGCAATTCATGAAGCCGGAAGAGGCGTTGGTGGATCGCGCGCAATTGATGCGGCTGACAGGGCCGGAAATGACCGTGCTCGTCGGGGGCCTGCGTGTGCTGGGCGCGAACGCGGGGGGCGTAAAGCACGGCGTGTTCACCGGCCAGCCGGGCAAGCTGACGAACGATTTCTTCGTCAACCTGCTCGACGTGAACATCGAGTGGCAGCCGCCGAATGCGGATGGCGTCTACGAGGGCCGCGACCGCAAGACCAAGCAGGTCAAGTGGACGGGCACGCGCGTCGATCTAATCTTCGGCTCGCACGCTCAGCTGCGCGCGTACACCGAAGTCTACGCCTCGGCCGATGCGAAAGAGAAGTTCGTGAAGGACTTCGTCGCCGCCTGGGCGAAAGTGATGAACGCGGACCGCTTCGATCTGAACTGATCGCCGCGGCCTAGGAAAACGGCGGGCGCTCGCGGATCGCGCGGGCGCCCGTTGCGTTCGAATTCTCAGGCATTGCGCGCCATCAGCCCGCCATCCACCGGGATCACCGCGCCAGTGACGAAGCCGGCGGCCGGCATGCAAAGGCTCACCGTCATGTGCGCCACCTCTTCAGGGCGGCCATAGCGGCGCAACGCCGTGCGGCGGCGCGCATAGAGCGCCTTATCCTCTTCCGGCGCGAAAGACGTCATCGGCGTATCGATCGGGCCCGGGCAGATGCAATTCACCGTGATCCCGGCCTTGCCGAATTCAACCGCCAGCGCACGCGTGAGCGAGGCCACCCCGCCCTTCGCGGCCGCATAGGCGGTGTCGTTGATTGTCGCGCCGAGCGCCTCGGTGGAGGCGATGTTCACGACGCGCGGGCTGGCGGAGCGCAACAGATGCGGCAGCGCCGCGCGCACGATGCGCTGGTGCGCGGTGAGGTTGATGCGCAGCATGTCATCCCACATCGCGTCATATTCGGGATCTTGCACGCTTTTGAAGCCCGCAATGCCGGCGTTGTTCACCACGATGTCGAGCCCGCCGAACCGCGCCGCGGCTTCGCCGACGACGCGCGCGACAGCGGCTGCATCGCCCACATCCATCGCCCAGCCTTGAGCGGCTCCGCCTTCGCCGCGGATTTCGGCGGCTGCGCGCTCAGCGTCTTCAGCGCGACGATCCGTGACCGCCACCTGCGCGCCCACCGCCGCCAGCAGACGAGCGGTGGCGCGGCCCATGCCGCTCGCCGCGCCGGTGACGACAGCTGATTTTCCCGCCAGCGCATCACGCGCGAACCCCGAACCTTGCACCATGCGCGCCCTCCCAAAGTTTTTGCTTAGGCTCGTTCTAGCGCCCCGTCCCGCGCGGCCACAATCGCGCCGCCGATTGCCGGCGGCGGCTTTTGCGCCTAAAAGGCCGCTACGCGCCCAATTCAAAGCGCGCTTTGGCTGGCGCTGGACGCCCGCCGAGGTACCCCGCCCGACGTGATCGTCCGGCGGGGCGCTTAGCGTTTGGGCCTGAGGACGGACCATGTTTGACGCGCTGACCGAACGCCTGACTGGCGTCTTCGACAAGCTCACCGGCCGCGGGGCGCTCTCCCCGCAGGACGTGGAAGCGGCGCTGCGCGAGGTGCGCGTGGCGTTGCTGGAGGCGGACGTCGCCCTTCCCGTCGTGCGCACGTTCATCGACAAGGTGAAGGCGGAGGCGGTGGGCGAAGCGGTGATCCGCTCCGTCACGCCGGGCCAGATGGTCGTGAAGATCGTCTACGACCATCTGATCGAAACGCTGGGCGGCGTGGGCCCGCCCGAGAGCCTGCGCATTGCGGGCGAGCCGCCGAACGTCATCCTGATGGCGGGGCTGCAAGGCTCCGGCAAAACCACCACGGCGGCGAAGATCGCGCTGCGCCTGCGCACGCAAGAACGCAAGCGCGTACTGCTCGCCTCGCTCGACGTGCGCCGCCCCGCCGCGATGGAACAACTCGCTGTGCTGGCGAAAGCAGCCCAGGTGGACTGCCTGCCGATCGTGGCCGGCGAGCCGTCGGCGGCGATCACGCGCCGCGCGCTCTCCGCCGCGCGCCTTGCCGGCCACGATGTGGTGATCCTCGACACCGCCGGGCGCACCACGATCGACGAGCAGATGATGGGCGAAGCGGCCGAGGTCGCCGCCATCGCCAAACCCGGCGAAACCCTGCTGGTGGCCGACAGCCTCACCGGCCAGGACGCAGTGGAGACAGCCAAGCGCTTCCACGAGCGCCTGCCGCTGACCGGTCTGGTGCTGACCCGCGCCGATGGCGATGGGCGCGGCGGCGCCGCGCTATCCATGCGCGCGGTCACCGGTCTGCCGATCAAATTCCTCGGCGTTTCGGAGCGGATCGAAGGGCTTGAGCCGTTCGACGCGACGCGCGTGGCCGGCCGCATTCTCGGCCAGGGCGACGTCGTCGGCCTTGTCGAGAAGGCGCAGGCGAATTTCGAGCAAGCCGAAGCCGAGAAGATGGCCAAGAAATTGGCCAAAGGACAATTCGATCTCGACGATCTCGCCGGCCAGCTCAATCAGCTGATCAGTATGGGCGGGCTCAAGGGCGTCATGGGCATGCTGCCGGGCGTGCAAAACATGAAGAAGCAGATGGAAGGCGCCAATCTCGACGACAAAATGCTGCGCCGCCAGATCGGCGTGATCCGTTCGATGACAGCGGCGGAGCGCCGCAAGCCCGACATCCTCAACGCTTCGCGCCGCCGGCGCATCGCCAAAGGCGCCGGCGTCGACGTTGCGGAAGTGAACCGCGTGCTCAAGATGCACCGAGGCATGGCCGACATGGTGAAGACCGTCGGCAAGGGCAAAATGCCCTCCGGCCTGATGGGCGCACTGGGCGGCGGCTTCCGCAACCCGCAGAACATGCCGCAGATGAAGAACGCGATGCAGGGCGGCGGGCTGCCGGGTTTGCCCGGCGCCGGCGGGCCGCCCTCTTCCGGCCTTCCCGGGTTACCGGGCCTGCCAGGAACCAAGAAATGAGGAAGCAAGAAGTGACCGATCAGCTCGCGCGTTTCCGCGCCTCCATCGACAACCTGGACGCCGCCCTCATCCATTTGATCGCCGAGCGCTTCAAGCTCACCCAGGCGGTCGGCGCCTACAAGGCCGAACACGAATTGCCGCCCGCCGATCCGGCGCGCGAAAAGCAACAAGTCGCGCGCCTACGCGCCTTGGCGGAAGAATCGCAGCTCGACCCTGATTTTGCGGAGAAGCTGCTCAATTTCATCATCCAGGAAGTCATCCAGCATCATAAGGCCATCGCGGCCGAACGCTGAAACACGCAACAATCAGGAGAAAAGCATGTCATTGAAAATTCGCCTCGCCCGCGGCGGCGCCAAGAAAAAGCCGTTCTATTCGATCGTCGTCGCCGACAGCCGCAACCCCCGCGACGGCCGCTTCATCGAGAAGATCGGCACGTTCAACCCGATCCTCGCAAGCGACGATCCGAAGCGCATCATCCTCAAGACGGACCGCGCACAGGAGTGGCTCGCCAAAGGCGCCCAGCCGACGGACCGCGTGCTCCGCTTCCTCGACGCCGCCGGCCTGAAGAAGCGTGAAGCGCGCAACAATCCCGAAAAGGCCCAGCCCGGCAAGAAAATGGCCGAGCGCGCCGCCGCGAAAAATCCCGCCCCGGCCGCGGAAAGCTGAGCCAAGCCGCGCTCATCCTCGTCGGCGCGGTGACTGGCGCGCATGGCGTGAAAGGCGAAGTGCGCGTGAAAACGTTCACCGCTGCGCCCGAAAGCGCCTGCGCTTATGGCCCACTGATGGACGAACATGGCGCGCGCGCGCTGACGCCAAAACAATGGCGCCCGATCAAGGACGGCCTCGTGATCGCCGCGGCAGAGATCAAGACGCGCGAGCAGGCCGAAGCGATGCGCGGCATGCGCCTCTATGTGCCGCGCGCGGCGTTGCCGCCGCCGGAAGAGGATGAATTCTACACCGCCGATCTCATCGGTTGCGCGGTGGAGGGCGTCGACGGCGCGGCCTTGGGCGAAGTGATCGCGGTTCGCGATTTCGGCGCCGGCGATATCCTCGAGATCGCAAAAGACGGCGCGGTGTGGCGGCTGCCCTTCACGCTGGAGAACACGCCGCAAATCGACCTCAAAGCGCGCCGCATCGTGGCCGATCCGCCGGGGGGGCTTTTGGAATGATGCGTGCGCTGGTTCTCGCCATGCTGCTCGCGGCCTGCGCCGAGCACCCGAAGGCCGATCCACGGCGCGCGGCTGGGGACGTGTTCGCCAGCGAAACCGATTGCGCCGTGATCCAGGCGGTGTTGACCCAGCATTACAAGCTCGACGCGAACTCGCCCTTCCGGCTTGATCGCGGCGACGGCCCCGGCGATCCGGACAATCCGAATTTCCGCATCGCCTGTCCGTTTCCCGGCCTGCCGGTGAAAACCTACGATCACAGCGCGCCGCCGGCCTCATCGCCGAACTTCCAGGCCTGGATCAAAGTGCCGGCGAGGCCCGTTTACCCTGACGCCAGCACCGCCATCGTCGAGACCGGCAGCCTGCTTGGCCCACTCGCCGGCAGCGGCGTGAAATGCACGCTGACACGCGCCGAAAACCCGCGCGAATGGCGCGTGCGCGCCTGCACGATGACGTGGATTTCGTGACTTTCGCTGTCTCGATCGTGACGCTTTTTCCGGAAGCTTTTCCTGGCACCCTCGGCCTGTCGGTGATTGGGCGCGCACGGACGCAAACCATCTGGTCGCTGGAAACGGTCGACCTGCGCGCCTTCGGCCAGGGCCCGCATCGAAACGTCGATGACACACCGGCCGGCGGCGGGGCCGGTATGGTGCTGCGGGCGGACGTGGCGGCGGCGGCGCTGGATAGCCTGCCCGCCGGTCGCCCGATCCTTTATCCCTCCCCGCGCGGGGAACCGCTGACGCAGGCGATGGCGCAGGAATGGGCCGCCGGACCGGGGCTCATCATCTTCTGCGGCCGCTTCGAAGGGTTGGACGAGCGCGTGATCGCGGCGCGCGGCATGCGCGAAATTTGCGTGGGGGACGCCGTGCTCGCTGGCGGCGAAGCGGCGGCCCTTGTGATCCTGGAGGCGACGGTGCGGCTGCTGCCCGGCGTGCTGGGCAATGAGGGCTCGCTCGCCGAGGAGAGCTTCGCGGCCGGCCTGCTCGAGGCGCCGCAGTACACGCGCCCGCAAACCTGGGAGGGGCGCGATATCCCCGCCGTGCTGACCTCGGGCGATCACGCCAAGATTGCGGCCTGGCGGCGCGCCGAGGCGCGGCACCTCACCCGCGAACGCCGGCCGGATCTGGCGTCTCACATGCTGCCGGAGAAGGCCGAGCAGGCCGCCCAGCCGCCGCCCGCGCCGGAGGCGGGCGGCGAGCAGTAGACAGGCAGGGTCCTTTCCCGTATAGGCCGCGCCTTCCCGCGGTTTTTCGCAAGCGGAGCGCCGGCGCGCCGGGCGTTCGTCTTGTATGGTTGGCGTTCGATGAATCTGATCCAGACCCTCGAAAAAGAAGAGATTTCGCGCCTCTCCGGCGGCAAGCCCCTTCCTCATTTCGAACCAGGCGACACGCTCAAGGTGAACGTGAAGATCCGCGAAGGCGAGCGCGAGCGCGTGCAGGCCTATGAAGGCGTGTGCATCGCGCGGGCAGGCGCGGGGCTCAACGCCAACTTCACGGTGCGGAAAATCTCTTTCGGCGAAGGCGTGGAGCGCGTCTTCCCGCTCTATTCGCCGGCAGTGGATTCCATCGAGGTGCTGCGCCGCGGCAAGGTGCGCCGCGCGAAGCTTTACTATCTGCGTGAACGCCGTGGGAAGTCCGCCCGCATCGCCGAACGCTCCGGCTTCCGCGGCGACGAAACGGAATCCTCCAGCGAGAGCTGAGCCGCCGCGCTTGACGCCGGCGGCCAGGCCGGCGCAGGTCACGTCCGCATGTCCCGAACCGCGACGTCCGATGACGCAGTCGAGCTGATCACGCTCGGTTGCCGGCTCAACGCGTCCGAGAGCGACCGCATGCGCGCGCTTGCGCGCGAAGCGGGTCTCTCGAACGCCGTCATCGTGAACACGTGCGCGGTGACTAACGAAGCCGTACGCCAATCCCGTCAGGCGATTCGCAAGGCTGCGCGCGCGCGGCCGGGCGCGCGCATCATCGCCGCCGGATGCGCCGTGGAGCTCGACCCCGCGACATTCGCCGACATGCCGGAAGTGCATCGCGCCCTGGGCAATGCGCTGAAGCTGCGCCGCGACAGCTATGGCGGCGGCGGGCCGCCCGCCGCCCTCCCGACGCCGCCCGCGCGCACCCGCGTGCCCTTGGAGGTGCAGAACGGCTGCGATCACCGCTGCACTTTTTGCATCATCCCCTTCGCGCGCGGCCCTTCGCGCTCAACTCCCGCGGGTGAGGCGGTGGCGCAGGCGCGCGCGCTGATCGCGGCGGGCGCGCGTGAAATCGTACTGACTGGCGTGGATCTCACCGCCTGGGGCGCCGACCTGCCTGGCAGGCCGGGCTTGGGCAGTCTCGTGCGCCGGTTGCTGAAATTTGCCCCGGAACTGGAGCGTCTGCGCCTCTCCTCACTCGATGTAATCGAGATCGACGACGAGCTCGTGGACCTGATCGCTACGGAGCCGCGTTTAGCGCCGCATCTGCATCTATCGCTGCAGCACGGCCACGATCTGATCCTGAAGCGCATGAAGCGCCGCCACGGCGCGGCGGATGCGATCGCGCTCTGCCGCCGCCTGAAGGCGGCGCGGCCAGAAATCGCGTTGGGCGCCGATCTGATCGCGGGTTTCCCGACGGAGACGGAGGCCCATTTCGAAGCGATGCTCGATTTCGTCGACGCCTGCGGCCTTGCGTATCTGCACATCTTTCCCTTTTCCCCTCGCGACGGGGCGCCGGCGGCGCGCATGCCGCAGGTGGACCGCGCGGTGGTGAAAGCGCGCGCGGCGCGATTGCGCGAGAAGGCCGCGCAGCGCCTCGCCCAGCATCTCAATGGATGGACGGGCCGCAGCGCCGAGGCCTTGGTGGAGCACGAAGGCTTCGCGCGGCTGGCGGATTTCACCGGCGTTTCCTTCGCCGGTGCGGAGCCGGCCGGCGAAAGCGTCGCGCTGCGCTTCATGGGCCATGACGGCCAAAATCTGATCGGAGCGCCCGCATGATCTGGGGCTTCGGCAAAAAACCGCCGCCCGTGGAAGAGGCGGCCGGCGGCCGACGCCTGTTCGACGGCTTGCGCAAATCCGCCGCGCGCCTCACCGAAAGCGTCGCCGCGCTGGGCAAGCGTAAGCTCGACGCAGAAGCGCTCGAGGAATTGGAAGAAGGCCTCATCCGCACCGACATGGGCGCACGCGCGGCGGCGCGGATCGTCGAAGGTTTCGCGGAAGAGCGCTTCGGCAAGGAAGCCGACAGCTCGGAGATCAAGGCCGCCCTCTCCGAACGCATAGAGACGCTTATGCGCCCGCGCGAAGCCCCACTCGATCTACACGAAGGGCCGAAACCTCGCATCGTGCTTATGGTGGGCGTCAACGGCTCCGGTAAGACGACGACCGTAGGCAAGCTCTGCGCGCTGCTGGCGGAGAGCGGCGCAAAGGTTGTCGTCGGCGCGGCGGACACATTTCGCGCTGCCGCGATCGAGCAGCTGAAAGTGTGGGCTGACCGCTCGGGCGCGGCGATCGTAGCGCGTGAGCAAGGTGCGGACGCTGCGAGCGTGGCGTTCGAGGCCGCGGAGACCGCACGCCGCGCCGGCGCAGACGTGTGCCTGATCGACACGGCGGGCCGGCTGCAAAACCGCGAAGAGCTGATGAGCGAGCTGAACAAGATCGTGCGCGCACTGCAGAAATTCGATCCCGACGCGCCGCACGAAACGATCCTGGTGTTGGACGCCACCGTCGGCCAGAACGCTTTATCGCAGATGGAGGCGTTCCGCTCCGCCGCTCCCTTGACCGGCCTGGTGATGACGAAGCTCGACGGCACGGCAAAGGGCGGCGTGCTGGTGGCGATCGCGGAGCGGCACGCCCTGCCCATTCATTTCATCGGCGTCGGCGAGAGCGCGGAGGACTTACGCCCGTTCTCGGCGCGCGGGTATGCGCGCGCCCTGGTCGGGCTCGAATAAGGGGACGCAGCAGGAATGCCGGAAACCGTCGAGAAGCCGAAGGCGCGCGGCGCAAACCTGATTGTCGATCTCGGCCCTGTCGCGCTGTTCATGATCGCGTACAACGTAGCGAACCGCATGGCGCCGCCGGGCGCCGCCATCTACTGGGCCACCGGCGTGTTCATGGCGGCGACCCTGGCCGCGCTCGCCTACGCGCGCGTGGCGGAAAGGCGCACACCGCCGATGTTGCTGGTAACCGCGACTGTGGTGCTGGTCTTCGGCGGCCTCACGCTCGTGTTGCACGATGCGCTGTTCATCAAGATCAAGCCGACGATCATCAACCTGCTGTGGGCGGGCGCAATCTTCGGCGGCCTCGCCTTCCGGCAAAACGTGTTCCGCATGCTGCTCGGCGGCGCGATGGAGCTGCCCGAGCGGATCTGGCGCGTTCTCGCCATACGTTGGGGACTGCTGTTCATCTTCCTCGCCGCGCTGAACGAATTCATCTGGCGCACGTTCAGTGAGGCGTTCTGGGCGAACTTCAAATTCTTCGGCGTGCTGCCGATCACCTTGCTGTTCGCGCTCGCCAACGCGCCTCTCATCATGAAGCACGTGAAGACGGACGATGCGCCCGCGCCGCCCCCGGCCGCCGGCTGACGCGCCGCCTACGGAACATCCGTTCCCGGAGCGCGCGTGAACCGGGATAAATCTTGCGCTGGCGCAGGCCTCCGTTAAGCTGCCCGGTTATTCCGCCCGCGGACGAAACCGGCGGGGCGGGAACGGGCTGGGGAGACAAGACATGAGCGATCGGGAAGAGGGCGGCTACGTGCTTTCCCGTTCCCCCTGCCACCTTCTGCACCGTGCGCAGCAATTCGCCGCCGACCGGTTCGGCGCGGCGGACATTACATTGCGCCAGTTCGCCGTGCTCGCCGCGGTGTCCAACCGCAGCGGCCAGACGCAGACCGATCTGGTCAACGCCACCGGGATCGATCGGTCGACCTTGGCCGACATGATCCTGCGCATGGAAGAACGTGGCCTGTTGGCGCGTGGGCGCTCCGCCGAAGACGGCCGGGCGAAGTCGGTCACCCTGACGGCCAGCGGGCGGTCGGCGTTCGCTTCTGCAGCGCCGCGCGTGCGCTCGGCCGATGAGGCGATCCTCTCCGCGTTGCCGAAGAACAAGCGCACGCCATTCCTTGAGACGCTGCAGCGCCTCGCCGTGGCCGCAGATGAAACACCAGAGGAGCCAATCCCGCCGCAGAAGCAGGCTCGCGCGCGCAAGGCCGGCGGTCGCGCGCGCAAGGCTGCGCCGCGCACGGGCGCCTCAGGCCGCAAGCCAGCGCGGAAGGCGCCGGCGCGTAGCCGCGCGCGCCGCTAGCGCAAAGCCGGCAGGATCGTGCGTTCAATCGCGGCGCGATCGAGCGGCCCGCGATGCACGGCGAGCACGCGGCCATCGGCGCTGATGACGAACGTCTCCGGCACGCCGCGCAAGCCGAAATCGAGGCCGGCGCGGCCGCCGGGATCGAGGCCCACCGCCACGAATGGATCGCCCAATTCCCGCAGCATCGCGCGCGTTTTTTCCGGCGTGTCCTTGTAGGCGACGCCAACGATCAACGCACCTCGCGCGGCGATATCCATGAGCAGCGGCTGTTCAATGCGGCATGGCGCGCACCACGAAGCGAAAAAGTTCACCACATGCACCTCGCCCGCCAGCGGCGTGACGGTGTTCCCGCCGTCGAGCGCGGCCAGCGCATAAGCCGGCGCCGGCTGGCCGATCATTGCGTCCGCCGCGAAGCCGCGCTCGCCCCCGCCGTGCGCGAGAATCGTCACGAACGCGGCGCCCAGCACCAGCAGTCCGGCCAGCGGCGCCCACGCCCAAATCCCGCCCAGCCTTTTCACGGCGCGCCGCGCCGCTTTTCGCTCTCGCGCGCCCGCCTCGCCCAATAGCGCAAGCGTCGCCATGCGTGCACGACGAGCACCGCGAAGGTAGCCGCCGTCGCACCATAGGCGGTGAGGATGTAGAACGCGTAGCGCCCGAACAGGTCCTCGCTCATGCGTGCGCCCGCGCCGCCAGCGCGCGGCGGCGGAAAATCTCCGCCCGCATGCCAGCCATCAGTAGTGCCGCGAACGCCAGCGCATAGCCCAGCGCGCTCAACAGCAGCGGATGCAGCATCGCAGGATGCATCGCCGAGCCGCCGGTGCGCAGGATGCTGGCAGGCTGATGGAGCGTGTTCCACCAGGTGACCGAGAAGTGCACGATCGGCAGATTGATGAGACCCGCGAGGCAGAGGATAGCCGCCAGCCGTGCAGCTTTTGCTTCATCCTCGACCGCCGCCCAAAGGCTCAAATAGCCGAGATAGGTAAGGAACAGGATCAGCATCGAGGTGAGCCGCGCGTCCCACACCCACCACGTTCCCCAGGTGGGCGCGCCCCACAGTGAGCCAGTGATCAGCGCGAGGCCCGCGTATGCGGCCCCCACAGGCGCCGCCGCCTTCGCCGCAAGATCGGCCAGCGCATGGCGCCAAACGATGCCGATGAAACTTGCGACCCCCATGAACGCGAAAATGCCCATCGACCACCAGGCCGCCGGCACGTGCACAT
Organism: Hyphomonadaceae bacterium; assembly: GCA_050246435.1. Classification (GTDB taxonomy): domain Bacteria; phylum Pseudomonadota; class Alphaproteobacteria; order Caulobacterales; family Aquidulcibacteraceae; genus JAKFWI01. The sequence goes on along the minus strand of JBFWWB010000018.1, from coordinate 2,020 downwards.
AGAGGATGCGCACGGCCTGGCGCTGCACCGCGTCTTCCGGCGAAAACAGCAGCGCCCAGATGAGCGCCGCACCGAGGGTCGCCGCGGCGGCGGCGGCCATCCAGGGCAGCAACGCTGCGGATGCGCGCATGAAACGCTGCGGATTGGAAAGGCCCGCGATCATGGCGCGCCCTTTATCACGGCCGCCTACTCCGCCTGCAGCCGAACGACAGCCGCCGCGCCAATCGGTCCCAGGGCCATGGCGGCGGCCGCGCAGGCGCACAGCAAGTAAAAGGGCGGCGTGAACGCGCCATGGCCCTGCGCCGCAGCCGCGGCGGCCGCCGCGCCGAAGATGATCGGCGGAGCGTAAAAGGGCAACATCAGCACCGCGATCAGCACGCCGCCGCGGCGCACGCCGGCAGCCAGCGCCGCAGCGAACAGCCCCGCCGCGAAGAACGCCGCCATACCTACCGCCATGCCGAGCGCGATAGCGGGCAGCGCCACCATCGGCGCCTGCATCGCTAGCGCTAGTGGCGCGGCGAGCAGCGCCATCGGCGCGCCGACGGCGATCCAGGCCGCAGCCGCCTTGGCGAAGCACAGCAGTTCCAAGGGGGCACGCGCCTGCATCCATTGGTCGAGCGCACCGTCCTCCAGATCGGCCTGAAACAGTCGTTCCAGCGTGATGAGCGCCGCCAGTGCGCCGGTGATCCAGAGCAGCGAGGGTCCGATGGCAGCCAACAATTTAGGATCCGGTCCAATCGCCAGCGGCAGCAGCGCGGTGGCCCCAGCGAAGAAGCCCAGCGGCGCTGCTGGCCCCGCCCCGCCCAGCCACGCAAGCCGCAATTCGCGCGCGAACACCGCGCCCACCGCGGTCATCATGGCGTGGGCGTCGCTTCGGCGCGGAGCGCATCGAGCGAGATGGACAGCGCCGGGCGTGCGCCGATCGGTTCGTGCACGGCCGCGATCACCATGCCGCCCGCGGCCAGATGATCGCCCACGAGGCCCAGCAGCAGCGCGCGACCCGCGATGTCCAAGCCGGCGGCGGGTTCGTCCAGCAGCCAGATCGGCCGCGGCGCGATCAGCAGCCGGGCCAGTGCAAGGCGGCGCGCCTGCCCCGCCGAGAGCGCGCGGGCCGGCCGTTCGCTTAGACCTGCGAGGCCCAGGCGTGCGAGGGCCGCATCTTCATCCCCACCGCCGAACAAGGCGCGCCAATAACGGGCATGCTCGCCGGCCGGCAGCGGCGCCTTGAGCCCGTTCTTGTGGCCCACGAGGTGAACGGCCGCGGCCATTTCCTCCGAATTGAGGGGGCCGAGATTAGAAGTGATGGCGACGCGCCCAGATTCCGGGTTCAACAGCCCCGCCAACGCGCGCAGCAGGCTCGACTTGCCGACTCCGTTCGCGCCGGTGATTTCGATGTAGTCGTCCGGCCCGGCGCGGAAGCTCAGATGCGCGAACAGCCGGCGCCCGCCGCGCGCCACGGCGACATCGTCGACCTCCAACCGCAGCGCCTGGATCATTGCAGCGCGGTCGCGCAAGCGGCTTTCACGGCCGCCCACTCCGCCGCATCCATCGCTGGCGCGGTCCCCGGCCGCGTGCGGGCGCGCGAGGCCTCCGCGCGACGGCGCGTATCGGGATGGTCGGAAAAGAATTCCGGCAAGCGCCCGCCGGCGAATTTTCGGTCGGATTCGATCTTCAGCACGCGATCGAAAAAGCGCGCGAGCGCGCTGGGATCAAGCCCTGACGCCTGCAGATAGTCCATGCCGCGGGCATCCGCCTCAGCTTCGTCGGCGCGCGAATAGCGCAATGCCGTGACATTGACGACGCCGGCTGCCACGGGCGCCGCTGTTCCGCCCCCGCCGATGACCAGATCGGCCAGCGCGCCAATGGTCATCGCGCGCGCATAGCCTTTGACGACGTGGCGTTCGGCTACGTGCGCTACCTCGTGCGCCAGGACGCCCGCCGCCTCATCGGGATCGCCCGCCTCCTCGATTAGCGCTGAGGTGACCATCACGCGTCCGCCCGGCAAAGCGAAGGCGTTGGG
>JBFWWB010000017.1:0-28724 GCA_050246435.1 Hyphomonadaceae bacterium | reverse complement strand
TGTCGTCTTCCGCTGGGGAAGCCGTAAGCTGGATGTCGTATTGGAAGCCGGAGCAACCGCCGCCTTCGACCGCGATCCTGAGCCCGGTCACGCTTGGGTCGGCCCCGGTCAGCGCGCGGATGCGCGCCGCCGCAGCGTCGGTGAGGCTTAAGGGGGCGGCGCGCATCGCGGTCTCCTCGAACGATTCCGGACAGCTTATATGGAGTCGAAATCGTCGTGGGTGAAGGCGTGAAGCGAACGGATCCGCAAGCCAAGACGGAGAAAGCGGCTTGGTGGCTTGGGCCCCGGGCCGCCTACGCCACCGATCCGCTCGCTTCACGCGGGCGGCTGTGGCCGGAGGCGGAAAGCGCCACCCGCAGCCCCTTCCAGCGCGATCATGACCGCATCGTGCACGCCTCCGCCTTCCGCAGGCTGAAGCAGAAGACGCAGGTCTTTGTCGCCCACGAAGGCGACCATTACCGCACCCGCCTCACCCATTCGCTCGAAGTCGCCCAGATCGCCCGCTCGGCCGCGCGCACGCTGGGGCTGGACACCGATCTCGCCGAAGCCGTCGCGCTGGCGCACGATCTGGGCCACCCCCCGTTCGGGCACGCCGGCGAACGCCAGCTCGATGCGTGCATGAAGGCCTATGGCGGGTTCGATCATAACGCGCAGACGCTGCGGGTGTTGACGAAGCTCGAGCAGCGCTTTCCCGAATTCGACGGGCTCAATCTGACCTGGGAAACGCTGGAAGGCGTCGTGAAGCACAACGGTCCGCTGATCGGGCGCGGACGGACGCTGCAGCAGCTCCCGGCGGCGCTGCAGGAATACGCCGCCGTGCAAGACCTCGAACTCGGCGCCTGGTCCGGCCCGGAAGCGCAAACCGCTGCGCTGGCCGACGACATCGCCTACAATAATCACGACATCGACGACGGCTGGCGCGCCGGCCTTTTCGCCATCGGCGATTTGCTCGCCCTGCCGCTTGTCGGCGCGACATTGCGCGCGGTGCGCCGCGAACACCCCGGCGTCAACGATGAGCGCTGGATGGCCGAAGCGGTGCGCCGCCTGATCGGCGCGCGCATCGAGGACATGGTCCGTGAAACGCGCCGGCGCGCGCAAGAAATGGCGCCGGAAACGGTGGAGGCGGTGCGCGCCGCCGGCCGGCCGCTGGTGGCGTTCTCCGGCGAGATGCAGGAGGTGGAGGCGGCGCTGCGGCGGTTCCTGGCCGAACGCATGTACCAAAGTCCGCACGTCACGCAGATGATGAGCAAGGCGCAAACCATCCTGCACGATCTGTTCGCGCGCTATCAGGAGGAGCCGGGCGCGATGCCGGAAGCGTGGCGCAAGCGCGCGGAGGAGGCCGCCGGCGAAGCAGCCGCGGCGCGCGTCATTTGCGACTATATCGCCGGCATGACGGACGCCTTCGCCATCGAAGAACACCGCCGGCTGTTCAAGGTCGATCTCTGGGCGTGACGTTCGATGCGATCGTCATCGGCGGCGGCGCCGCGGGCCTTTTTTGCGCCGCCGTCGCCGGCGCGCGCGGGCGGCGCGTGCTGGTGCTCGAAGCCAACCGCGACATCGGCGCGAAAATCCTGATCTCCGGCGGCGGGCGGTGCAACTTCACCAATCTGCATGCCGAGCCGAGCCGGTTCATTTCCGCCAATCCGGATTTCGCCCGCTCCGCGCTGGCGCGCTTTCAGCCGGCGGATTTCATCGCGCTGATCGAGCGCCATGGCATCGCCTATCACGAGAAGACGCTGGGACAGTTGTTCTGCACCGCGCAAGGCGGCGCGCGCGACATCGTCGCCATGCTGCGCGCCGAGTGCGCGGCGGCGGGCGTCGCCATCCGCGCGGGCGTCGCCGTGCAGGATGTTTCGTTCGGCGAGGGGTTCACGGTGATGACGGACGCCGGGATGTTTCGATCGCCGGCGCTGGTGCTCGCGGCAGGCGGTGTTTCGATCCCGAAGATCGGCGCCTCCGATTTCGCATTGCGCGCCGCGAAACGCTTCGGCCTCGCCGTCATCCCGCCGCAGCCCGGCTTGGCGCCCCTGACGTTTGGAGCGGACGATCTGGCATGGATGCGGGCGCTCGCCGGGGTCAGCGCCGATGTAACAGCCAGCGCCGGCGGCGCGCATTTTCGCGAGGCGCTGCTGTTCACGCATCGCGGGCTTTCGGGCCCGGCGATCCTGCAGGTTTCCTCCTATTGGCGCGCGGGCGACGCCGTGACGATCGATTGGGCGCCGGATGCGGAAGAGGATTTTCTCATCCGCGCCAAGGCCGAACATCCCCGCGCGCACGCCGCTGCGGCCATTCCCGGCTCTCGCCGGCTGGCCGAAGCGTTGGCCGGCATGGCGACGCCCTCCGGCCCGCTTGCGGACATACGCGACCGCGTGCTGCTGGAGGCGGGCCGCAAGCTGAAGGCTTGGCGCGTCCTTCCCGCTGGCACCGAGGGCTTCGCGAAGGCGGAGGTGATGGTCGGCGGCGTCGATACGCGCGAACTCTCGCAGCGCACGATGGAGGCCCGCCGCGCGCCAGGGCTTTATGTGATTGGGGAGGCGGTCGACGTCACCGGCTGGCTCGGCGGCTACAATTTCCAGTGGGCCTGGGCGAGCGCGCATGCCGCCGGCTCCGCGCTCTGACAGCTCTTGTGAGCAATTGTTAGGGATCGGCGGGCCAGTCTAGCGTTCAGACGCTCCAGCGCCTGCGCGTGGTATCCTGGCGTTTCGATTCTGCAGGATTTTCCCATGGACGGCTCGACCGGGCGCAGGGTGTACGCGCCGCCGCTGGACCACCCCTCCTACGCGCTCGACGCCGACGCGGGCGAGGGCAAGCGCCGTCTGCTCATCGCCGCCATCATGGGCGTCGTCGTGCTGGCGTTGGGCGCGGTAGCGTGGAATTTCTATGGGCGCAGCCCGCCGCCGTTGATCCGGACGGACGCCGATTTCAAGACGCTGGCGGCGGCCCCGAACGAAGACACGGGCGAAATGCGCGAGGTTTATCGGCTGATGGAAAACAAAGCCGCCGCGCCCTTGACGACGAGCGCGCCGGCGGCCGCCGCGGCGCCGGCGCAATCCGCGGCGCCGGCCGCAAGCGGGCGTTTCGCCGCGCAGCTCGCCGCCTTGCGCAGCGAAGAGAATGCGCGCGCCGCGTGGGGCGCCATGTCGTCCCAGGCGCCGGAGCTGCTGCGCGGCTTGCGCATGGACATCCAGCGCGCCGACCTCGGCTCGCAGGGCGTGCTCTACCGGCTACGGGCCGGCTATTTCGCGACGCGCGAGGATGCGAGCGCGTTTTGCGAGAAAGCGAAGGCCGCGGGCGGAGCGTGCATGGTCGTCATGCAATGAGCGTGGCGGCCTGCGCACTGGGCGTGCGCCAGCCGGCGCTTGACGCGGAGACGGCGGCGTTCTTCGCCGAAGCGAAGCCCTGGGCGTTCATTCTGTTTCGCGAAGCATGCGTTTCGCGTGCGCAAGTGCAGGCGCTGACGGCGTCGCTACGAGAGGCCGCCGGCCGCGACGCCGTTATATTCATTGATCAGGAGGGCGGCCGCGTCGCGCGGTTGCGCCCGCCGGAATGGCCATCCTTTCCCGCCGCGCGCGCCTATGGCGATCTCTACGCGCACTCGCGCGAAATGGGCGTTGAGGCCGCCTGGCTCGGCTTTCGGCTGATCGCGGCTGAACTGCGCGCCATCGGCGTGGATGGCGATTACGCGCCGGTGTTGGACCGTCCGATCAATGGCGCCGATCCGATCATCGGCGATCGCGCTTTCGCGCGCGAAGGCGAAACCATCGCCGTTCTCGGCGCCGCAGCGCTGGCTGGCCTGGCGGCGGGCGGGGTGTGCGGCTGCGTCAAGCACATGCCGGGTCATGGCCGCGCCGAAGCCGACAGCCATCTGGTCTTGCCGCGCGTCGCCACCGATCGCATGGCGTTGCGGGCGGATTTCGCGCCGTTCGCGGCCCTGGCCGAAGCGCCCGCGGCAATGACGGCCCATATCGTCTATGAAGGCGTCGACCCGCTACGGCCGGCCACCTGCTCTTCGATCGTGATCGAGGATGTCATTCGCGGCGAGATAGGCTTTGATGGCCTGCTCATGAGCGACGACCTCGATATGAAGGCCATGGCCGCGGTCAGCGAAGGCCTCGCCGGGCGCGCCGCTGCAGCGCTCGCGGCGGGCTGCGACGTGGTGCTGCAATGCTCGGGCGCCCTGGCCGATATGCGCGCCGTGATGGAGGGCGTTTCACCGCTCGCCGGGCGGGCGCTGACGCGCGCGCGCGCGGCGGATTTGTTCGCCAAGCGTCCGCCGCAGCCTTTCGACGCCGACGCCGGCTGGGCGCGGTTTCGCGAACTGCTCTCGGCGACGGGCGCAGTGGCGTGAGCGAAGACGCCGCGGATTTCGAGCCGCCCGAGCCGGGCGAGGCAGCGCTCACCGTCGATGTCGACGGGTTTGAGGAGCCGCTGCATCTGCTGCTGGAATTGGCGCGCGCACAGAAAGTGGATTTGACGCGCATCTCCGTTTCAGCGCTCGCCGATCAATATCTGGCCTTCATCGCGGAGGCGCGCGCGAAGCGGATCGATCTCGCGGCGGATTATCTGGTGATGGCGGCCTGGCTGGCTTGGCTCAAGTCGCGGTTGCTGCTGCCGAAACCGGAATTGCCGGCGGAGGAGCCCGATCCTGCAGCGCTGGAGGCCTCGCTGCGCGCGCGCCTGGCGCATCTGCAGAATGCGCGGAGCCTGGCGCAGCGCCTATGGGACATGCCGCAGCTCGGCCGGGATGTCTTCCTGTTCGGCCGGCCCCAAGCCGTGGCGATCACGCGCGAGCCGGTCTGGCAGGCAAGCCTCTATGAATTGCTGAGCGCCTATGGTGCGCAATGGACGCGCGTGTTGGCGCATCGCGCGCACAATGTCCGTCCCCGCCCGGCCTATCCGATCGAGGACGCTCGCCGCCGTCTCGAACATCTGCTCGACACGCACTTGAAGGATTGGCGCCCGATCGAGACCTTGGCGCCCGGCGGCGCGCAGGGGCCTGAGGCGCCTCCGCCGGCCTCGTTCGTCGCAAGCCTCCTCGGCGCCTCGCTGGAATTGGCGCGGGACGGCAAAGTTGATCTGCGTCAGAGCGGCCCGTTCGCGCCGCTCTATCTGAAGGCGCACGCGCCATGAGCGGCGATAATCTGCGCCGCGAAGGGGTGGCGGAAAATCTGCGCCGGCTGGAAAGCGCGTTCGGCGGCGATCCCGCGGCGGAAGCGTTCGCCGCCGCCGTACGCATCGCTGAGGCGCTGCTGTTCGCCGCCGGCGAGGCGCTGAGCGTGGAGGAGATCGCAGGCAAGCTGCCGGCAGGGCCTTCCGCCGAAGAGGTGCTGGGGCATCTCAAGGCGCACTATTCCGGGCGCGGCGTGACCTTGGCGGAGGCCGCCGGCAAATGGCGCTTCCAGACTGCTGCGGACCTCGCCCATCTGTTCAGCGAGCGGCGCGAGCAGCCGCGCAAGCTCTCCAAGGCTGCGCTCGAATGCCTGGCGGTGATCGCCTACCACCAGCCTGTCACCCGCGCCGAAGTGGAGGAGATCCGCGGCGTCGCATTGAGTCGCGGTTCGCTGGACCTGCTGCTGGAAATCGGCTGGGTGCGCCCGCGCGGACGCCGTCGCACGCCCGGGCGGCCCGTCACGTTCGGCACGACGCAAGCTTTCCTGGAGCATTTCGGCTTACCGAGCCTCGACGCGCTGCCTGGAAAGGACGATCTGAAAGCCGCTGGCGTGCTCGATGTGCGCCTGCCGCCGGGCTTCGATACGCCGCGGCCGAGCGATGCGCTCAGCCCCGGAGAGGATGCGCTGGAGGAGGGCGGCGAAACGCCCGATTTCTTTGTCGACCATCTCGACGGAGAAAAGGGGCCGGACTAGCTGTCCTTTCCAGAGTCCTCGGCTTGACGAGGGCGGCGCCAAGGCCGATTTGAACATAACCGGCGTGCGGATGGGCGAAATCGCCGCGTTCGCCGCGGTGCGCAAGCAAAGGATGCTTCGATGCATACCCCCGGGTTGATCCCGCTTTTAATCGTCTTGGCGCTCGCCTTTCTGCTGTTCGGCAGGCCCGGCCGCCTCTCGGGATTGATGGAAGACCTCGGCAAGGGCATCCGCGGCTTCCGCAAGGGGCTGAGCGAAGGCGAAGCGAAATCCGATGCGCCGGCTGATCCGCCGCGCCAGATCCGCGATCAAACCGGCGCCGCCCAATCCACCCAAAGCACCAACAAAAGCGAAGCCTGAGGCCGCGCAGGAAGGGCGAAGCCCATGTTGCCCGGGCTCGGCTTCTCAGAAATTCTCGTTCTTGGCGTGATCGCTCTGCTGGTGGTCGGCCCGAAGGACTTGCCCGTCATGCTGCGCAAGCTCGGGCAGTGGACGCGCAAGCTGCAGGCAATGGCCGCGGAATTCCGCCAGGGGTTCGATGAATTGGCGCGCCAGGCCGAACTCGACGAATTGCGCCGCGAAGTCGAAGCCATGCGCCGCACGGCGCACACAGGCGTGCAGGACGCGGTCCGTGAAATCGAAGCCTCCGTGGCGCTCGATCCTGTCCCGCCTCCCAGTGACGCTGCGACCGAGCCTTCGCACGCCGCGCTGACGCCGCCCGCCGATGGCCCCACGCCCGCGAAAACGCGCTGATGGACGACGGCGGGCTTGATCCCGATGAGGCCGACATCGAAGCTTCGCGCGCGCCGTTGCTCGATCATCTGACGGAGCTGCGCTCGCGGTTGCTGATCGCGGTGGCGGCCATCCTCGCCGCCACGGTGGTGTGTTTCGCGTTCGCGACGCCGATCTACGATTTCCTTGTGAAGCCGTATGAGGAGGCGATCGTGCGCGTCGCGGCGGAACGGCATGAGCCTCCGCCGCCCGTCGAGATGGTCTACACCCACCCGATGGAATTCTTTCTGAGTAAGCTGAAGCTTGCTTTGTTTGGCGGGCTGATCGCCGCTTTCCCGATCGTCGCCTGGCAGATTTATGCGTTCATCGCGCCGGGCCTGTACCGGCGGGAGCGGAAGGCGGCGGCGCCCTTCCTGATCGGGGCGCCCGCGATGTTCGCCGCCGGCGCGGCCTTCGCCTATTATGTCGCGCTGCCGTTCGCGATGCGCTTTGCGCTCGGCACCGAACTCAACACCGGTACGGTGCACATCAAGCTGCTGCCGAAGGTGAACGAATATCTGAGCTTCGTGATCACGCTCGTGCTGGCGTTCGCGGCGTGCTTTCAGCTGCCGGTGGCGCTGGCGCTTCTGGCGCGCGCCGGCTTGGTCGGCGCGGCGGCGCTGCGCAAGGGGCGGCGCTTCGCGATCGTGGGGATTGCGGCGTTCTCAGCCTGCTTCACCCCGCCAGACGTCATCTCGATGACGATCATGGCGGCGCCGGTCTACCTCCTCTACGAGATTTCGATCTGGCTCGTTTGGGCCATCGAACGCGCGCACGCGAAGGCCGAGGCGGCGCATCTGGCCTCGGCGTGAAACGGACGGCGGTTCGCTTCACGCCGCAACTTTGCTAGACGCCTCAGCCGGGCAAGGGACGCGCGATGCACGATATCAGGACGATCCGGGAAAACCCCACGGCCTATGACGCCGCCTGGGCGCGGCGGGGCCTCGCGCCGCAGACGGCCGCCATCCTGGCGCTCGATGCGCAGTGGCGCGCGGCGTCGACCGCCAAGCAGGAGGCTGAAGCGGCGCGCAACGCCGCGTCCAAGCAGATCGGCGCCGCCAAGGCGAAGAAGGACGAAGAGGAAGCCGCGCGGCTGATGGCGCAGGTGGCGGTGCTGAAGAAAACGATCGACGAGGCGGCGGGGCGCGAAGGCGAGATTGAGGCGCATATTGCAAGCCTGCTGGCGGCGCTGCCCAATCTGCCGGCGGCCGATACGCCCGATGGCGCGGATGAGAATTTCAACGTCGAGAAGGCCGCATGGTCGCCTGGCGGCGCGGCGCCCGGCGCGCGCCCGGACGCGCGCGATCACGTGGCGATCGGCGAAGGTCTGGCGATGATGGATTTCGAAGCCGCCGCCCGCATCAGCGGCGCACGCTTCGTAGTGCTGAAGCGCGATCTGGCGCGGATGGAGCGCGCGCTCGCCGCTTTCATGCTCGATCTGCACACGCAGGAATTTGGTTACACGGAAATCGCGCCGCCCGTGCTGCTGCGCGATCACGCAATGTTCGGCACCGGACAGCTGCCGAAATTCGTCGACGATCAATTCACCGCCGCGCGCACCCTGAGCCGCGACGAATTGCTGTTTGGGGCGCTGGCGCAGTTCGACGCGGAGTTTGAACGCGTTGGCGGCAAGCCAACGGACGTAATGAAGGCGCTGCTGGAGAAGGCGCCCACGCGCGAGGATTTCTGGCTCGCGCCGACTGCCGAGGTGCCGCTCACCAATCTCGTGCGCGAGCAAATCCTCAACGGCGCCGAGCTGCCCTTGCGCTTTACGGCGGATACGCTCTGTTTTCGCGCCGAAGCGGGCGCGGCCGGGCGCGATACGCGCGGCATGATCCGCATGCATCAGTTCCGGAAAGTGGAACTCGTCTCGATCACGGCGCCGGAACAATCGGAGGAAGAGCACGAGCGCATGACGTCCTGCGCGGAAGAAGTGCTGAAGCGCCTCGCGTTGCCGTTTCGGCGCATGCTGCTGTGCGCCGGAGACATGGGGTTCTCCGCGCGCAAAACCTACGATCTCGAGGTGTGGCTGCCCAGCCAGAACAAGTATCGCGAGATCTCTTCCTGCTCGAACTGCGGGGATTTCCAGGCGCGCCGTATGAACGCGCGGTTTCGGCGCGGGGAAGGCGCGCGCCCGGAATTTGCGCACACGCTCAACGGGTCGGGCCTAGCCATCGGGCGCACGCTCGTGGCGGTGCTGGAGAATTATCAGGACCAGGACGGCGCCGTCGCCGTTCCGGAAGCGCTGCAGCCCTATATGGGCGGACTGAAGCGGATCGAGGCGGCGGCGCGCTAGCGGCCGGTGAACTTGGCCGGGCGCTTCTGTTGAAACGCCGAGACGCCTTCGACGAAATCTGCCGTGCGCCCCGCCTCGCGCTGTGTTTCGCGCTCAAGCTGCAGCTGCGCCGCCCAGTGCTGATCGAGCCCTTGCCACACGATTTTTCGGATGAGCGCGAGCGAGCGCGGGCCATCCGCGAGTTGGCGGGCGTAAGCGTGCGCCGTCGTCATCAGATCGGCATCAGGCACGCAACGATTGACGAGGCCCCAGGCCGCTGCTTGCTGCGCCGGTATCCGGTCGCCCAGCAGCATCATTTCCATGGCGCGGGCGCGCCCGATCATGCGCGGCAGCATATAGGTGGAGCCGCCGTCGGGCACGAGGCCGATGCGGCGGAAGGCTTGCAGGAAATACGCACTTTCCGCCGCTACGATGAAATCTCCGGCAATGGCGAGGCTGCAGCCGACGCCTGCGGCCGGCCCGTTCACCGCCGTGACGAGCGGGACCGGCATGTCGCGAATGAAGGTCATCAGCGGATTGATATGGCTCTCGAGGCGCTCGCCGATGTCGCGGTCTTGCGCCGCCTGGCCGCCCATGCCGCCGGCGCTGAGATCGCCGCCGGCGCTGAACGCGCGCCCGGCGCCTGTCAGAATTGCGGCGCGGGCCTCCGCCGCGGCGCGGCGCAGGGCGGCGGCCAATTCCTCGATCAGCTGGGTTGAAGCGGCGTTGAGGGTTGCGGGATCGTTCAGCGTAATGACGGCGACGCCGTCGCTGATCTCGAGTTGCAGCTTTTTAGGGGCCATACTCTGCTCCTCCCGGAGGAGAGCTTAAGCCGGCGCGCGGCGAACCAGAAGCGCTGCCCCGGCGTCAAGCCGCCGAAAGGTTCACCATTTCCTGATCGGTGGAGATGCGGTTGCGGCCGGCCCGCTTGGACGCATAGAGGCACGCGTCTGCGCGTTCGATCAGGTCGTGCATGGTCTCGCCGGCGCGATATTGGGCGATGCCCATCGACACCGTGATCTTGCCTAGAGATTCGTTGGTCGACTTCCGCAGGAGCTTTTTTGACTCGATGGCCGTGCGGATCGACTCCGCCACGCCGCGCGCGCCCATGAGGCGCGTACGAGGCATGATGAAAGCGAATTCCTCGCCGCCATAGCGCGCCACCAGGTGATCGGGCTGCGCATGGCGCTGCAGCGACGACGCGATGAACCGGATGATCTGGTCGCCTGTCTGGTGGCCCCAGGTGTCGTTGAAGCGCTTGAAATGGTCGATGTCGCAGAGGATGAGGCAGAGATCGGCGCGCGCGGCGGCGTTCTCGCGCAGGCGCATGCGCAGCGTCTCATCGAACATTTTGCGATTGGCGAGGCCGGTGAGGCTGTCGGTCAGCGCTTCGGCGCGGACATGGCGCAATGCGGTGCGCAAAGTGTCCATCTCACGTGAGGAGTCTTTCAGCCGCGCCGTGAGCAGGCGGTTATGGTCGGCCATGTCGAGCGTGGCGGAGGCCAGCCCGGCGATGACCTCCCGCAGCTTGCCGGCGTCGAGCCCGGACTCGAGGCTCTTCGAGGCGACGCCCAAGGCGTCGGCGTAGGCGCTGGTCTTATCACCGGAATTCTGCAGCGCAGAAACGACCTCGGTGAGCTCGCGTGCGATGCGCTCGCCGGTCGCCATCATCTGCGCTGAGATGCGGATGTTGGAGAAGAATTGCTCGTAGAGCTGTTCGTTCGCGTCGTCCGTGAAGGCTTCGCCGCGGGCGATGCGTTCGTCGATGATGCGGCGAAGATCGGGGTGCCCGCCGACCTTGTAGGACAGCCACACTTCGTAATTTTGCGCCGTCGTGGGCACCTGGTGGGAGCCCATCAGATCTATCGTCGCGTGCGCTGTGCTCAGCCCTTCGGGGCCGCGAAATGTGTTCAGCGTATCGGTCACGTCCGCCTTGCCCCGTCCAGCGCCCGCAACGCGCCTGGGCGGGAGTGTCGAGGCGAATCCCTGCCTAGACCTTAACGTAATCTCGGCTTCACAGCCGTCGGCCCGGCTTATTTTCCGCGCAGCAGAAAGGCGGGCGTGTCGCCGCCGAAACCGGTCACGCCGCCACGCTCCGTTTCGCGCTTTTCCGGATCGCGCCGTTCGGACTCGCGGCGCTCTTGGCGCCGCTCCGGGGCAGGGCGGGTTTCGCGATGGCGCTGCTCCCGGGGCTCGCCCTGCGGTGCGCGTGCTGCGGCGTCGTGATGCTCGGCCTGCGGCTCCGGCGCGCGGACCTGCTGGGCGCGCTCTTCCGGTAGGCGGCGCTCGCGCGTCAAATCGCCGTCGCGCGGGCCCCGGTCGCCGCGCCGTCCGCGATCGCCGCCGCGGACGCGGCGCTCTTCGCGTGAGCGGCCGCGACCGCCGGGATCGCCGTCTTCGCCAAGCCGCTCGGTGGGCAGGCCTTCGACCGCCGTTTTTTCCAGCGTCTTGCCGATCAGCTTCTCGATCGCCGAAATAGCTTTGCCATCGGCCGGGGCGGCCAGAGTGTAGGCTTCGCCGGTCTTGCCGGCGCGGCCCGTGCGCCCGACTCGGTGAACGAAATCCTCCGCGTGGCGCGGCGGCTCATAATTGAAGACGTGGCTCACGTCGGGGATATCGAGACCGCGCGCGGCCACGTCGCTCGCCACCAGCAGCTTCACGTCGCCGGTCTTGAAGCGCTCGAGCGTTTGCATGCGGAAGCGCTGATCGAGATCGCCGTGCAGCGGGGCGGCGCTATAGCCGTGGCGTTGCAGGCTCTTGGCGACGATATCCACTTCCGTTTTGCGATTGCAGAAGATGATGCCATTGCGGAATTGCGAATGCTGCAGCACGGCGCGCAGGGCGGCGCGGCGCGTGCGCGGATCGCCCGCCGGTATCGGCACGACGCGCAAGGTGATGGTGGAGGCCGCGGTCGCCGGCTTTGACACTTCCACGCGCGCGGGATTGTGCAGGAACGCCTGCGTAAGGCGCGTGATCTCCGGCGGCATCGTGGCGGAGAAGAAAAGCGTCTGGCGCGTGAACGGCGTCAGTTTGAAGATGCGCTCGATGTCGGGGATGAACCCCATGTCGAGCATCCGGTCGGCCTCGTCGACGACCATCACCTGCACGCCGGACAAAAGAAGCTTGCCGCGCTCGAAATGGTCGAGCAGGCGGCCCGGCGTGGCGATCAGCACGTCGACGCCTTGGCTCAGCAGCGCATCCTGATCGCCGAAGGAGACGCCGCCGATCAGCAGCGCCTTCGAGAGCTTGTGATACTTGCCGTATTTGTCGAAGCTTTCCGCGACCTGCGCGGCCAACTCGCGCGTCGGCTCGAGGATCAGGGTGCGCGGCATCCGCGCCCGCGCCCGCCCGCGCGACAGGATTTCTATCATCGGCACAGTGAAGGAAGCGGTCTTCCCGGTGCCGGTTTGCGCGATGCCCAGCACGTCGCGGCCTTGCAGCACGATCGGGATGGCCTTCGCCTGGATGGGCGTGGGCGTCGTGTAGCCCGAATCCGCGATCGCGCGCAGGATTTCGGGGCTAAGTCCCAGATCGTCGAAAGAGGCCGGAACGGCAGATTGTTCGATGGGTTGCGCAGCTTCGCCCTGCGCGGGCGTTGCGTCCGCAGACGCGTTCAGATCGTTCATCTAGTCTTTCTCAATGTGTGCGGGCGCAGCGCTCCTATGGAGGCGGAACCCATCGGTTGGCGCCGGGGCCGGGGGCGTCTCCGGGAGACGCGAGGGCCGAGGCGGAAAGGGCGCACGCCCTTTCGGCGCGCACAACGGACGCGGCGCACATGCGGTCGTTTGGACGAAAAGTCAATGACGCGCGCCGACCTTGCGCGCTTTAGCGCTGATTTCGTTAGATATCGACGCTGTCCACGAAGGGCGCGTTTTGCTGGATATATTGGAAGCGCAGCTCCGGCTTACGCCCCATCAGCGTCTCCACCAGGTCCTCGACATAAGGTTCGTCGTCCTGCGTGACGAAAACGCGCGCGAGCGTGCGCGTCTTGGGATCCATCGTGGTTTCCTTGAGCTGTACGGGCATCATTTCGCCCAGGCCCTTGAAGCGGGAGACCTCGATTTTTTCGCGGCCGCTGAAGGCTTCCGCCATCAGCGCGCTGCGGTGCGCATCGTCGCGCGCATAGACGGATTTCTTGCCGCTGGAGAGGCGATAGAGCGGGGGCATCGCCAGGAATAGGCGTCCTGCCTTGATGAGGCCCGGCATCGCGCGGTGGAAGAACGTGATCAGCAGCGAGGCGATATGGGCGCCGTCCACGTCGGCGTCCGTCATGATGATCACGCGCTCATAGCGCAAATCGTCGAGGCGGAATTTGCCGTTCACGCCGACGCCCAGCGCGAGCGCCAAGTCTGAAAGCTCGGCGTTGGACTGCGCCTTTTCGCCGGCGGCGCTGGCGACGTTCAGGATCTTGCCGCGCAGCGGCAGAACGGCTTGCGTGTTGCGGTCGCGCGCCTGTTTGGCGGAGCCCCCGGCGCTGTCGCCTTCGACCAGAAAGATTTCCGTGCCCGAGGCGTCGCTGCGCGCGCAATCCGCCAGCTTGCCGGGCAGGCGTAACTTGCGCGTGGCGGTTTGCCGGCTGATTTCTTTTTCCTTGCGCCGCTTCAGGCGCTCTTCCGCTTGGCCGAGCACCCATTCCAGCAGCCTGTCGGCTTCGCGCGGAGAGGCGGCGAGCCAATGATCGAACGGATCCCGCACGGCCTGCTCGACGATGCGCGCGGCTTCCGTCGAGACGAGGCGGCCTTTCGTTTGCCCTTCGAATTGCGGGTCGTGAATGAAGATGGACACCAGTGCGGCGGCAGTGCCGATCACGTCGTCCGGCGTGATGAGCCCGGCCCGGCGCTCGTTCTTCAGCTCGGCATAGGCGCGCAAACCCTTGGAAAGCGCGGTGCGGAAGCCTGCTTCATGGGCGCCGCCGTCCGGCGTGGGGATCGTGTTGCAGTACGAGCGCAGGAGGCCGTCGGCCTCGCCGAAGCCGTCCTCCACCCAGGTCGCGGCCCATTCCACATGGCCGTGGCCTTCACGCGGCGTGCGCCCCACGAACGGCTCGGAGACGACGATGCGTTTCTCAGCGACGAGCTCGGCCAGATAATCGCGCAAGCCGTTTGGGAATTTGAGCACGGCTTCAGCCGGCGTCTTGTCGCCTTCCTTCAGGCGCTCCGGCGCGCAGCGCCAGCGGATTTCCACGATGCGGTGCAGGTACGCCTTCGAGCGCGCCATCTGGAACAGCCGCGCGGGTTTGAACGCAGGGTTGGCGCCGAAGATTTCGGGATCGGGATGGAACCGCACCGTGGTGCCGCGTCGGTTCGGGGCTACGCTGACTTGTTTCAGCGGGCCCAGCGGCGCCCCGCGCGCATAGGATTGCGCATAGAGCTTGCGGTCGCGCGCCACTTCCACTTCGAGCCTGTCGGACAGCGCGTTCACCACCGAAACGCCGACGCCGTGCAGACCGCCGGAGGTTTGATACGCCTTGTCGGAAAACTTCCCGCCGGCATGCAGCGTCGTCATGATGACTTCGAGCGCGGACTTCTTGGGGAATTTCGGGTGCGGATCGATGGGGATGCCGCGCCCGTTGTCGGTCACGCTGAGCGAGCCGTCTGCGGCGAGTTCGACCTCAATGCGATCGGCGTGGCCGGCGACGGCTTCGTCCATCGCGTTATCGAGCACTTCGGCGAACAGGTGATGTAGCGCCCGCTCGTCGACGCCGCCGACATACATGCCGGGCCGGCGGCGCACAGGTTCGAGTCCCTCGAGGACTTCGATGTCCTTTGCGGTGTAGCCGCCTTGCGGCTCGAACAGGGATTTCGCCTTCGTCTGCGCCATGGGGGCGACCTTGGCGCGATTCCGGTTCGGGGGGCGAGTGTCGGAGGTGCGGGGCATTCTGCGGCCAAAATCGAACGGGCGCCGGGGAGCTCTCCCCGACGCCCGTCCGCAACAATGGATATAGGCTGATTAAGCCTTGAAATACATGTCGAACTCCACCGGGTGCGGGTGCATCCGGTAGCGGTCGTTCTCTTCACGCTTCAGCTCAAGGTAGGCGTCGATCAGATCGTCATCCATGACGCCGCCCTTCTTGAGGAAGTCGCGGTCCTTATCGAGGCTATCCATCGCCTCGGCGAGACTGCCGCACACCGTCGGGACGTCCCGCAGCTCTTCCGGGGGAAGGTCGTACAGATTCTTGTCCAGCGGCTCGCCGGGATGGATCTTGTTGGCGATGCCGTCGAGGCCGGCCATCAACAGTGCGGTGTACGTCAAATACATGTTGCCGGCGGGATCAGGGAAACGCACCTCGACGCGCTTCGCTTTCGGGCTCGTGCCATGCGGGATGCGGCACGACGCGGACCGGTTGCGCGCCGAGTAAGCGAGCAGAACCGGCGCCTCATAACCGGGCACCAGGCGTTTGTACGAATTCGTTGTCGAGTTCGCGAACGCGTTGATCGCCTTCGCGTGCTTGATGATGCCGCCAATGTAATAAAGGCACGCTTCGGAGAGGTCGGCGTAGCGATCGCCCGCGAACGTGTTCTGGCCGCCTTTCCAGATCGACTGGTGCACGTGCATGCCCGAGCCGTTGTCGCGATAATAGGGCTTCGGCATGAACGTCGCGGTCTTGCCGTATGACGCCGCCACCTGATGGATCACGTACTTGTACAGGTTCATCCTGTCGGCCATCACGGTCAGCGTGCTGAACTTCAGGCCGAGTTCGTGCTGGGCGGGCGCCACTTCGTGATGGTGCTTTTCGACGTCGAGGCCGATCTCGTTCATGATCGACAGCATCTCGCCGCGCATGTCTTGCAGCGAGTCGATCGGGGGCACCGGGAAGTAGCCGCCCTTCGGGCCGGGCCGCATGCCGGTGTTGCCGCCTTCGTAGATCTTGCCCGAGTTGAACGGCAGTTCCGTCGAGTCGAACGAATAGCCGGTATTGTTCGGATCGGTGTTCCAGCGCACGTCGTCGAACACGAAGAATTCAGCTTCGGGGCCGAAATACGCGGTGTCGCCGAAACCGCCCGACTTCACGTACGCTTCCGCCTTCTTGGCGATCGAGCGCGGATCGCGGTTGTAGGGCTGCAGTGTTCCCGGCTCGAGGATGTCGCAGAACAGCGCCAGCGTCGTGCTTTGAAAAAACGGGTCGATGTGGGCGCCTACGGGATCGGGCCGCATGACCATGTCGGACTCGTTGATCGCCTTCCAGCCGGCGATCGAGGAGCCGTCGAACATCGTACCTTCAGTGAAGATGTCCTTATCGATCATCGACACGTCGAAGGTGACGTGCTGCATCTTACCGCGCAGATCGTTGAAGCGGAGGTCCACATATTGGACCTCTTTGTCTTTGATTAGCTTTAGAATTTCGTCCGACATTCATCACTCCCACCTGCGCGGGCAGGCGGAACGCGTAGACCCGCGCCCCCCGCGCCGTTGCTAGACCGCTTGCGCGCCGACTTCGCCGGTGCGGATGCGGATGACATTCGCCACGTCCGTGACGAAAATCTTGCCGTCGCCGATCTTGCCCGTCTTGGCGGCCTTCTGGATGGCCTCGAGCGCGGTGTCGAGCTGGTCGTCGGTGACGACGATTTCGAGCTTCAGCTTCGGCAGGAAGTCCACGACATATTCCGCGCCGCGGTAAAGTTCAGTGTGACCTTTTTGCCGGCCAAACCCTTTGGCCTCGACCACCGTCATGCCCTGCAGGCCGATGCCTTGCAGCGCTTCCTTCACGTCATCCAGTTTGAACGGCTTGATGATGGCCTCGATCTTTTTCATGCGGCCGATCTCCCAATTTCATCCAACCCTTGAGCGACCCTCGCCGCGGGCGTGGCGTGCTTGGAACGCCGAACCCCTCGCGGGGTCAACCCTAACGCCCCAGGGCGCCCGCCGCCAAGGGGCGCTGCGACCCCGGCGCCTGGAGTTCAGGCACCGGCGCCTACTGACAAGGCGGGGCGCGCCAACGCGCGAAGAATGCGCGTGAACGGTCGGATTCGGCGCGTTAAGGGAAGGCTGATGGGCGAGGGGCTCGAAGTTCTGACGCCGGCGGAAATGGGCCGCGCGGACGCCGAAGCGGCGGCGATGGGCGCGCCGACGCGCGTGCTCATGGAGAATGCGGGGCGTGCGGTCGCAAATGCGGCGGCGGCCGGCGGACCGCGCCCGGCGGTCGTGTTGTGCGGTCCTGGCGCCAATGGCGGCGACGGCTATGTGGCGGCGCGCCTGTTGCGCCTGCGTGGTTGGCCGGTGCGCGTTGCAGCGCTTGCCCCGCGTGAGGCGATGAAGGGCGACGCCGCCGACGCCGCCGCCGCATGGGAAGGCGCGGTCGAGCCGCTCACCGGCCGCGCCGTCCATGCCGGAGATCTGGTGATCGACGCGTTGTTCGGCGCCGGCCTTTCCGGCCCGCTGCGCGCAGTCACCGCGGAGCTGGCTGAAGCAAGCCCCGCCTGGGATGTGCTCGCGGTGGATACGCCCAGCGGCCTGCCGGGCGATGGGCGGGCGCCGGATGGAACGGTCTTCCAGGCGCGGCGCACGGTCACCTTCGCCCGGCTGAAGCCTGGGCATCTGCTGCTGCCTGGACGTTTCCTGTGCGGAGAGGCGATCGTCGCCGACATCGGCATTCCCGATGCGGCGATCGAAAGGCAAGGCGCCGCGCTATGGCGCAACTCGCCCGCCTTGTGGCTGGGGCGCTTTCCGCAGCTTTGGCTGCGCCAAGGGCGCGACGTTCACAAGCACGCGAGAGGGCACGCAATGGTCGCCTCCGGCGGCGCGTGGAGTTCGGGGGCCGCTCGGCTGGCGGCGCGTGCGGCGCTGCGGGCGGGGGCGGGCCTCGTCACCGTGCTCTCTCCCGCCGCCGCCGGGCCTGCGAACGCCGCGCAGCTGACCGCGGTGATGCTGGCCCCGGCGGAAACGCCGCGCGAACTCGCGAGCCGGGCGCAAACCGCCGCCGCGTGCGTCATCGGGCCTGGGTTCGGTTTGGACAGGGACGTTCAAGGCGCCGTGCTGGCGCTGGCGGCGCTCGCCAGGCCGTTGGTGCTGGACGCCGACGCGCTGACGGGCTTCGCCGATGCGCCGGAGCGCCTGTTCGCCGCGACGCATCCCGCCTGCGTGCTCACTCCCCATGTCGGCGAATTCCGCCGCCTCTTTCCGGACATCGCCGAAAGCGCCGTGTCCAAGATCGAAAAGGCCCGCGCAGCGGCGCGCCGCGCCGGCTGCGTTGTGCTGCTGAAAGGGGCCGATACGGTCGTCGCCGATCCGGCCGGGCGCGCCGCAGTCAACGAGACGGGGACGCCCTACATGGCCACCGCCGGCTCCGGCGACGTGCTGGCCGGCGTGATCGCGGGGCTATTGGCGCAGGGCATGCCGGCTTGGGAGGCCGCGTGCGCGGCGGCCTGGCTGCACGGGATGGCGGGCGAGGCGGCGGGCCCGGGGCTGATCGCGGAGGACCTCTGCGACGCCATACCCCGCGCCTTGCGCCGCCTTCAGGGGTAGATTTCCTGGCCTGCCTGCGGACGTGGCGGAATTGGCAGACGCACCAGGTTTAGGTCCTGGCGCTTCACGGCGTGTGGGTTCGAGTCCCACCGTCCGCACCACCTGGCGCCGCCGCGAAACCGCCGCGGAATTGCGCAAGCGCGCCCGGATGACAACATAACGCCGGGCGTGCAATAAGCCGCGGCTTGATGTCTGCGGGCCGCCCAAGGCGGCCCTTTTCCTGGAATTTTTGCGATGGAATGCGTCGAAACCCACTCCGATGACGGCCTCAGCCGTCTTTTCCGCGTCGTCATCCCTGCGCGCGATTTGCAGGCGCGCCTCGACGCCAAGATCGCGGAAGTGGGGCCGCAGGTGCAACTGAAAGGCTTCCGTCCGGGCAAAGTGCCCCCGGCGCATATCCGCAAGGTTTACGGCCCCTCGATGATGCAGGAAGTCATCACCGAGGAAGTGCAGAAGTCGACGCAGGAAGCGCTGGCGAACGCCGATTTCCGCCCGGCCTCCGAGCCGCATCTGCATCTGGAATCCGATATGGACCAGGTAGTCGCCGGGCAAGCCGATCTGGCGTTTCATTTCCACGTCGACATCATGCCGGATTTCGAACCGGCCGATCCCGCAACGCTGAACCTGGAGCGCCTCGTGACGCCGGTCAGCGATCAGGATGTCGAAGACGCGCTGAAGAAGCTGGTCGACGCCAACCAGGATTACGTACCGAAGGACGGGCCCGCCGTGGAAGGCGATGCGCTGACGATCGACTTCGTCGGCAAGATGGACGGCGTGGCGTTCGAGGGCGGCTCGGGCAAGGACGCCCAGGTTTTGCTGGGCAACAAGAATTTCATCCCGGGTTTCGAAGAGCAGCTGATCGGCGTGAAGACCGGCGAAGAGCGCACGCTCAACGTCTCGTTCCCGGCCGATTACGGCGCCGACAACCTCGCGGGAAAACCCGCGACGTTCGATGTGAAGGTGACGCTTGTTCGCGAGGCGAAAGACGCCGCAATGGACGACACGTTCGCGCAGAAGGTCGGCATGGAAACGTTGGACGATGTGCGCGCCGCGCTGCGCACGCGGTTGGAAAACGAGCACAACACGCAATCGCGGTTGCGCGTCAAACGCGCGCTGTTCGATCAGCTGGACGCCGCCCACACGTTCGATCTGCCGAAGACCATGGTTGAAAACGAGTTCGCCGGAATCTGGCGCCAGGTCCAAGAAGACAAGCGGGCCGGCGGGCTCGACGAGGAGGACGCCCAGAAGAGCGAGGCCGATCTCGCCGCCGACTACCGCCGGATCGCCGAGCGGCGCGTGCGGCTGGGCCTCGTGCTCGCAGAGATCGGCCGCCGCAATGCGATCGAGGTGCCGGAGGACGAGGTCGCCGCAGCGATCGGCCGCCAAGCCCGCGCCTATCCCGGCCAGGAGCGCCAGATCGTTGAGTATTATCAGCAGAACCCGCAGGCCTTGGCCCAGATCCGCGCGCCGCTCTACGAAGACCGGGTCGTGGATTTCATTCTCGAGCTGGCGAAGACCGACACCAAGACGGTCAGTCGCGATGAATTGTTCGCCGAAGACCCGACCAGCGGCATCTAACCTCCGCGGGCGCCGCGCGGACGCTGGTGCGAAGGTTAGGGCTTGCGGGGCGCAGCGACGCGCCAAATATCTGTGGACCTCATTCGCGCCGCGCGCGCTTTCCCGGGAAGACGAAATCCATGCGTGACCGAGACCCGATCGAGACCGCCATGAACCTGGTGCCCATGGTGGTCGAGCAGACCAGCCGGGGCGAGCGCGCGTTCGATATCTTCTCCCGGTTGCTGAAGGAACGCGTGCTGTTCATCACCGGCCCAGTCGAGGACGGCATGGCCAGCCTCGTCACGGCGCAGCTTCTGTACCTCGAATCCGAGAATCCGAAGCGCGAAATTCATATGTATATCAATTCGCCCGGCGGCATCGTGACGTCCGGCCTGGCGATCTACGACACCATGCAATACATTCGCAGCCCGGTGGCCACGTTCTGCATGGGCCAGGCGGCGTCCATGGGATCGCTGCTGCTGACGGCCGGGCAGAAGGGCTTGCGCGTCTGCCTGCCGCAGGCCCGTGTCATGGTGCACCAGCCCTCAGGCGGCTTCCGCGGCCAGGCGAGCGACATCGAACGCCACGCCGAGGACATCATCGCGACCAAGCGCCGCCTGAATCAAATATATGTTAAGCATACTGGCCAACCCTATGAAGTGATCGAGCGGACGCTAGACCGCGATTACTTCATGAGCGCCGAGGAGGCGAAGAATTTCGGGATCGTCGATCACGTTTACGAACGCCGCGAAGGCCCGGATCAGCCCGGCGCCTAGAAGCGCGCCAGCCGCGGGACGCTCGGCCCGGCTGGGCGCCCGTGCTTGCGGCGCGGAGTTTGCTGTGATGGTATCCGGCCTGATTGGTCAATTGTTTTGTAAGGCGAGTCCCCTCATCTTGGCGCATTCAGCGTCACGAAAGGGGCAGCCGGACGGCGCGCCGCCCGCCGCCTCCGAGGAGCGTCCATGAGCAAGAACACCAATGGGGGCGATGGCAAAAACACGCTGTACTGCTCTTTCTGCGGAAAGAGTCAGCACGAGGTGCGCAAGCTCATCGCCGGTCCGACCGTGTTCATCTGCGACGAATGCGTCGAGCTCTGCATGGATATTATCCGTGAAGAGCACAAGACGAGCCTGGTCAAATCGAAGGAGGGCGTGCCGAGCCCCCGCGAGATCAAGGACGTTCTCGACGATTACGTGATCGGGCAGGATTACGCGAAGCGCGTGCTCTCGGTCGCCGTGCACAACCACTACAAGCGGCTTAACCACGCCGCGAAGAACGCCGACGTCGAACTCGCGAAGTCCAACATCCTGCTGATCGGCCCGACGGGCTGCGGCAAGACGCTGCTCGCGCAGACCTTGGCGCGCATCATCGACGTGCCGTTCACCATGGCCGACGCCACGACGCTGACGGAAGCCGGCTATGTCGGCGAGGACGTCGAGAACATCATTCTCAAGCTGCTGCAGGCCGCCGATTACAACGTCGAGCGCGCGCAGCGCGGCATCGTCTATATCGACGAAGTCGACAAGATCAGCCGCAAATCCGACAACCCCTCGATCACGCGCGACGTTTCGGGCGAGGGCGTGCAGCAGGCGCTGTTGAAGATCATGGAAGGCACTGTCGCTTCCGTGCCGCCGCAAGGCGGGCGCAAGCATCCCCAGCAGGAATTCCTGCAGGTGGATACGACGAATATCCTCTTCATCTGCGGCGGCGCCTTCGCGGGCCTTGAGAAGATTATCAGCCAACGCGGCAAGGGGGCCTCCATCGGCTTCGGCGCGAAGGTGAAGGATCCTGAAGATCGCCGCACCGGGGAAGTGCTGCGCGAAGTGGAACCGGAGGACCTGCTGAAGTTCGGCCTGATCCCGGAATTCGTCGGCCGCTTGCCGGTTCTGGCGACGTTGGAGGATCTCGACGAAGCGGCGCTGATGCAAATCCTCACCGAGCCGAAGAACGCGCTGGTGAAGCAGTATCAGCGCATGTTCGAGATGGAGAACATCCGCGTTTCCTTCCCGGACGATGCGCTGAAAGCGATCTCACGTAAGGCGATCCAGCGCAAAACCGGCGCGCGCGGGTTGCGCTCCATCATGGAATCGATCCTGCTGGACACGATGTTCGAATTGCCGAGCATGCGTGGAGTGGAAGAGATTGTGGTTTCCGCCGACGTCGTCGAAGGGCGCGCTCAACCGCTTCTCATCTATGCCGAGCGGCGCAGCGGCCAGGAATCGGCCGGTTAGGCTGAAGCACCTGGCGGCCGCGTCTGGCCACGCCCTCGGCGCGCCCTTGAAGGGGCCGCCTTCGAAAGCCACATCTCAGCGTCAACCGGCTTGGAGAGCCGGAACCCGCGAGCCTGCTTCACCGAAGGGGCCGCGCGTGAAAGGAGCCGTGAATGGCCGCTCGTAAGACACTGCCCGTTCTGCCGCTGCGAGACATCGTGGTGTTCCCGCATATGGCCGCGCCGCTTTTCGTGGGGCGCGAAAAATCCGTCCGCGCGCTCGACGAGGTGATGCGCGCCGACAAGCAAATTCTGCTCGCAGCCCAGATGGACGCGGCGGAAGACGATCCTAAGCCGGATCGCATCTACACCGTCGGCGCGCTGGCGACCGTAGTGCAACTTTTGAAGCTGCCGGACGGCACCGTCCGCGTGCTCGTCGAGGGCGGTGAGCGTGCGCGCATCGTGCGCTTTACGCAAAACGATGATTTCTTCGAAGCCGAAGTCGAGCCGATCGAGGAAACCAATCCCGATGCCGCGGAAGCGCGCGCGGTGGCGAAAGCCGTCAGCGAGCAGTTCGAGGCGTTCTCGAAGCTTTCGCGCAAGACGCCGGCGGAGGTGGTATCCGCCGTTGGCCAGATCAGCGAACCCAGCCGCCTGGCGGACACGGTGTCTTCGCATCTGTCGATCAAGATCGCCGATAAGCAGGCGCTCCTGGAAATGGCCGACGTGCCGCAGCGCCTGGAAAAGGTGCTGGCGCTGATCGAGGGCGAAATCGGCGTGCTGCAGGTGGAGCGGAAAATTCGCAACCGCGTGAAGCGCCAGATGGAGCGCACGCAGCGCGAATATTATCTGAACGAGCAGATGAAGGCGATCCAGAAGGAGCTGGGCGACGGCGAAGAAGGCCGCGACGACTTGGCCGAGATCGAGGAGCGCATTCGCAAGACGAAGCTCACCAAGGAGGCCCGCGCCAAGGCGGACGCAGAACTGAAGAAGTTGCGCCAGATGTCGCCGATGTCGGCGGAATCCACGGTCGTGCGGAATTATCTGGATTGGCTGCTGTCGCTGCCGTGGAGCCAGCGCAAGAAGGTCAAGAAGGATCTCGTCCAAGCCGAACAGGTGCTGGACGACGATCACTACGGCTTGTCCAAGGTGAAGGAGCGTATCCTCGAATATCTTGCGGTTCAGGCGCGCACGAACAAATTGCGCGGACCGATCCTGTGCCTCGTGGGGCCGCCCGGCGTCGGCAAGACGTCGCTCGGCAAGTCCATCGCGAAAGCGACGGGCCGCGATTTCGTGCGTATGTCGCTTGGCGGCGTGCGCGACGAGGCGGAGATTCGCGGACACCGGCGAACCTATATCGGCTCGATGCCCGGCCGCGTGATTCAGTCGATGAAGAAAGCGAAGTCCTCGAACCCGCTCTTCCTGCTCGACGAGATCGACAAGATGGGCGCCGATTATCGCGGCGATCCGTCGGCAGCCCTGCTGGAGGTGCTCGATCCGGAACAGAACGCGACGTTCAATGACCACTATCTCGAAGTGGATTATGATCTGAGCGACGTGCTGTTCATCACCACGGCCAACAGCCTCAACATGCCTCAGCCCTTGCTGGACCGCATGGAGATCATTCGCATCCCCGGCTACACCGAGGATGAGAAGATCGAGATCGCCAAGCGCCACCTGCTGCCCAAGCAGATCGAGGCCAACGGCCTGCGTGAGGGCGAATTCTCGCTGGCGGACGGCGCGTTGCGCGATCTCGTGCGGCGCTACACGCGAGAGGCCGGGGTGCGGTCGCTCGAGCGCGAACTCGCCAATCTGGCGCGCAAGGCGGTGCGGGAGCTCGAAAGCAAGAAGAAGGAAAAGGTGGAGATCACCGAAGCCAATCTTCCGGACTATGCCGGTGTGTGGAAATACCGCTACGGCGAAACCGACCGCGAGGATCAGGTCGGCGTGGTCACCGGGCTTGCCTGGACCGAGGTCGGCGGCGATCTGCTGACGATCGAAGCCGTGCAGATGCCGGGCAAGGGCGCGATGACCGTCACCGGGAACCTGCAGAACGTGATGAAGGAATCCATCTCGGCTGCGAGTTCTTATGTACGCGCGCGCGCCGTGCAGTTCGGCGTTCGCCCGCCGCTGTTCCGCTCTCGCGATATCCACGTGCATGTGCCGGAAGGCGCCACGCCGAAGGATGGGCCCTCCGCCGGCATCGCCATGGTCACGGCCATTGTCTCGGTGCTGACCGGCGTGGCGGTGCGCAACGATGTGGCGATGACCGGCGAGGTCACGCTGCGTGGGCGCGTGCTGCCGATCGGCGGCCTGAAAGAGACGCTGCTGGCCGCGCTCCGCGGCGGCATCAAGACCGTGCTGATCCCGAAGGAGAATGAGAAGGATCTCGCCGACATTCCTGAGAACGTGAAGGCGTTCCTGAAGCTCATCCCCGTGTCCACTGTGGATGAGGTGCTGAAGGTCGCGCTCACGCGGGAGCTGACGCCGATCGATTGGAGCGAGGACGATCAACTCGCCGAAGAGCGCATCGCGCTTCGTGGCGGCGCCGAAGACACTGCCCGCCCGCACTGAGCCGGCCAATCCGTACAGAGAAATCGCCGGCGCTCAGCGTCGGCGATTTTTTGTCAGCTTCGACCCCGTGCGGCGGCCCGCGCAAGCGCAAAGACCGCCGCTTGGCAAGCGGCCTTTCACTTTGACAAGCGCGGACGCCGGCCCTTGTATGCGCGCCTTCCGGCACGAGAGGGAGCGCCTGTGAACAAGGCAGAACTAGTCAACGAAGTGGTCCTCAAGGCGCCGCACGCGAAGGCGGTTGCCGCCGACGTGGTGGACGCCGTGTTCGACGTGATGACCGCCGCGCTGAAGGCGCGCGACGAAGTGCGTATTCCGAATTTCGGCGTGTTCGCTGTGGTGGAAACGGCCGCGCGCAAGGCGCGCAACCCGCAGACCGGCGAAGAGGTGAAGGTGCCGCCTGGGCGCCGGGCGCGCTTCAAGCCCGGGAAGGGCCTCAAAGATGCGCTGGAGAGCCCACAAGGCGGGCTAGGCCGTTTATCTCCATGCGGATGCTTTGACTGAACGCGCGGTGCGTGTCAGTGGAGGCGCGCATGCTCGCTAAGATTCATCTTCCCGCGAAAAACGCCATGCAGTCAGGCTTCGGCGGCCAGCGCCGCTGGGTCCTCGAGTTCGAGCCGGGCCAGCGCCCGCCCGATGATCTGCTCATGGGGTGGACTGGGTCGCGGGACACCAACGAACAAGTGCGCCTCTTCTTCGATACGAAGGAGCAGGCGCTCGAGTTCGCCCGCCGTCATACCATTCCCCATCGCGTCGTCGAACCGCCGGCGGCGTCACGCGTGATCAAGGCCTACGCCGATAATTTCGCGTTCCGCCGCAGAGAGCCCTGGTCTCACTAGAAGGTTGAATGCGCCGCACGCGGCGCGCAAGTTTCTGGAACGACCCCGTAGCTCAACTGGATAGAGCACTCGCCTTCTAAGCGAGCGGTTGCGCGTTCGACCCGCGCCGGGGTCGCCAGCGTCGGTCCGTCCGGACCGATTGCATCGTCAACAAACAAGAGGCGCCCGTGAGCGTTTCCGCTGAAGAACATCCGCCGTTTCGGCTGCCGATCAGCTTTGCCGAATTCGTCGTCATGATCGCCGCGCTGATGGCGATCGTCGCGCTGGGTATCGATGCAATGCTGCCGGCATTGCCGCATATCGGCGAAGCCCTCGGTGTTGCCGATAAGAACGCGCGGCAATGGATTATCACGGCTTATCTGCTGGGCTTCGGCGGCGCGCACATCTTCTATGGCCCGCTGGCGGATCGCTTCGGGCGCAAGGCGGTGATGCTGTGGACCGTCGGGGGATATGCCGTGTTCAGCGTGCTGGCGGCGGCTTCCGCGGATTTTTCCGTGCTGCTCGCTGCGCGCGCCGCCCAAGGCATCGCCGGCGCCGCCACGCGCGTCGTTGCGATTTCGATCGTGCGCGATTGCTTCGTCGGCCGGCGCATGGCGCGTGTTATGTCCCTTGCTTCGATGGTGTTCATGGCGGTGCCCATTCTGGCGCCTGGCATCGGCACGCTGATCCTCATGGTGGGTGATTGGCGCTGGATTTTCGGCCTGCTCGCGCTCTACACCGGCGGCGTGTTTGCGTGGGCGCTGTTCCGCCTGCCGGAAACCTTGGCGCTGGATCAACGCCAGCCGCTGCGCGCCGACGCCATCCTCAAGGCCATCGCGCACGTGCTGACGCAGCGCGATTCCATCGGGTACACGCTGGCGCAAGCCGTGATGCTGGGCGGACTGTTCGGCTTCATCAACTCCGCGCAACAGATCTTCTTCGATATTTTCCACGCACCAAAGCTGTTCCCGATCGTGTTCGCGTTCGCGGCCAGCGCGGTGATGGTGACATCGCTGCTCAATGCCCGCATCGTGATGCGCTACGGCATGCGCCGGGTTTCCCACGCCGCCACGATCGGCTTTCTTGCCGCCGCCGCCGTCCACATGGCGTTCCTTCTGGCCGGCATAGAAAACATCGTTGTGTTCGCCTTGCTGCAGGCCGTGACCATGGGCTGCTTCGGCCTGGCGATGGGCAATTTCGGCGCGATGTCGATGGAGCCGCTCGGCGAGATCGCTGGCACGGGCGCGGCGGTGCAGGGGCTGATTACGATCGTGGCCGGCACGCTGCTGGGGTTTGCGATCGGCCAATGCTTCAATGGCACGACCATGCCGTTGGTGCTCGGTTATCTGCTTTCCGGCTTCGCGACATTGGCGATCGTGTTCGTCACCGAGCGCGGGCGGCTGTTCCGGCCTCATGCGCACGGCGCCGATGCGCAAGAATTCGCGATGCACTGATCCTCAAGCGAGTGCGGCCAGCCCGCGCGCGAGATCGGCGATCAGATCGTCGGGGTGCTCAAGCCCGATGGACACCCGCAGCAGCGGGCCTTCCGCGCTCCAGGGCGCCGCGGTGCGGATGATCTGGGCGTCGCAGGGAATGATCAGGCTTTCGAAGCCGCCCCAGGAAAAGCCCATTGCGAAGAGCGAGAGCGCCCTGAGCATGGCGTCTACCCTGTCCTTGGTGACGGGCTTCAGCACAAAGGAGAAGAGCCCCGAGGCGCCTGTGAAGTCGCGCGCCCACAGCGCGTGATCGGGGTGGCTCGCGAGCGCCGGGTGCAGCACACGCGCGACTTCCGGGCGCTGGGCGAGCCATTCGGCGACCTGCAGCGCCGCGCGCTGCTGCTGCACGAGGCGCGCATACATGGTGCGCATTCCGCGCAGGATGAGATAGGCGTCGTCGGGGCCAAGACCGAGGCCAAGTTCGCGATAAGCGGTGCGCACGCGCGCATCCCATTCCGGCGTGGCGCAGACGACTGCGCCGCCGAAAGCGTCGGCATGGCCCGCCTGATATTTCGTGAGCGCCTGCACCGAAAGATCGACGCCCTGCGCGAACGGCTTGAAGTACACGCCCGCCGACCAAGTGTTGTCGATGATGGTTGGCGCGCCGGCCGCCCGCGCCGCCGCCGCGATCGCCGCGACATCCTGGATTTCCATGGTGAGCGAGCCGGGCGATTCCAGAAACACGCCGCACGTCGCCGGCGTGATCAACGCCGCGATGCCTGCACCGATGCGCGGGTCGTAATAGCGCGTGCGCACGCCAAGCCGGCGCAACATGCGGTCGCAGAAACGGCGCGTGGGTCCATAGACCGAATCCGCCGCCAGCAGCTCGCCACCCTCGCGCGCCACGGCGAGGATCGCCAGGGTGCACGCGGCAAGCCCTGAAGGCGCAAGCACGGCCCCGACGCCGCCCTCGACCGACGCCAGCGCCGCGCTCAGCGCGTCGTGCACGTCCATGCCCTGCAGCGCATAAGTCTTCGGGCCGTCGTACAGATCGTCCGGATCGTCGATCACCAGCGTGGTGGCGCGCTGCACCGGGGGATTGACGGCGCCGCCCTGATGCGACGGATCGCGGCCGGCTAGTCCCAGGCGCGTTTCCGGCCGCAGGTCGCCAGGCGGCGGCTGACGCGCCATCGCTTAGATCGGCCCGGAAACGACGGGAACGTCCGGCTTGGCGCCCCATTCCGTCCACGACCCGTCATAGACGGGCACATCCCACTTGCCGATGCGCGCGAACGCGAGCGCCAGGGTGGCCGCCGAAACGCCGGAGCCGCAGGTGCAGACGATCGGCTTGCCAGGCTCGACGCCGAGGTCGGAGAACAGCCCCGCCAGCGCGGCGCGGGACTTCATCCGTCCGTCCTTCTCGAACAGCATGGCGGGCGGCAGATTGACTGCGCCAGGCATGCGCCCGCTGCGCAAGCCTTGGCGCGGCTCCGGTTCGCTTCCGATGAAGCGCCCCCGCGGGCGCGCATCGAAAATCTGTGCGCCGCCGTTCTCCACCAGTTTCACCATGTCGTCGAAATTGCGCACGAGCGCGGCATTGTAGCGGGCGGTGAAATGGCGCTCCTGGCGGCGCGGCGGCGGGCCGTCCTCCACCTCGCCGCCGGCGGCGATCCAGGCCGGCAGGCCGCCGTCCAGAACATAAACCACCTCGACGCCCAAGACGCGGAACGTCCACCACACGCGCGCCGCCGAGAACATGCC
>JBFWWB010000016.1:0-32836 GCA_050246435.1 Hyphomonadaceae bacterium | reverse complement strand
CTGCGCAACCTCGCCTACCGCGTGCGCAAGAACCGCAAGGGCCATTACGCGCTCGTCAATATCGAGGCGCCGGCCGAGGCGATCCACGAGCTGGAGCGCCGCCATCGCATCAACGAAGACGTGCTGCGCTACATGACGATCCGCGTCGAAGCGCTCGACGAGGAAGCCTCTCCCGTGCTCGCCCGCCGCGACCGCGACGAAAAGCGCCGCGCCCGCCGTGAAGGCGAAGGGTTCGACGGCGAACGCAGCGAGCGCGGCGATCGGGAAGGACGGGAATAAGCCATGGCCAACCCCAACAAGATCAACATCTCGAATATCCCGGCCCGCCGCCCGTTCGGGCGCCGGCGCAAGGTGTGCCCGTTCTCCGGCGCCGACAGCCCGAAGATCGACTACAAGGACGTGAAGCTGCTGCAGCGCTACATTTCCGAGAAGGGCAAGATCGTTCCCGCCCGCATCACGGCGGTCTCGGCGAAGAAGCAGCGCGAACTGGCGATCGCCATCAAGCGCGCGCGCTATCTGTCGCTTCTTCCTTACGCGGTGCAGTGACATGGAAATCGTTCTGCTTGAACGCGTCGAAAATCTTGGCGTAATCGGCGACGTCGTGAAGGTGCGCGACGGCTACGCACGCAACTTCCTGTTGCCCAAGGGCAAGGCGCTGCGTGCCTCGGAATCCAATCTGAAGCGCTTCGAAGCCCAGCGCGCCGAGATCGAACGGCGCAACGCCGATGCGCGCGCCGCCGCCGAGAAGGGCTCCGGCGCGATCGACGGGAAAAGCTTCGTGCTGCTGCGCCAGGCCTCCGAAGCCGGCCAGCTGTACGGCTCGGTCTCCGCGCGCGACGTGGTGGACGCTGCGGCCGCCGAAAAGCTCGATGTCCCGCGCGCCGGCGTGATCCTCGACAAGCCGATCAAATCGCTCGGCCTGCATCAGGTGCGCGTGCGCCTGCACCCGGAAGTCACCGTCACCGTGACGCTCAACGTCGCGCGCAGCGCCGACGAAGCCGAGCGCCAGGCGCGTGGTGAGAACGTGATCGCCGCGGGCGCGGCGGAAGAACGCGCCCAAGCCGATGAGCAGGCGCGAGAACTCGCTGCCATTTCTGCGGCGCAGGATCGCGGCGGCGCGGAATAGCCCCACGCCTAGCCCGAAACGGATAAAGCGCCGCCCAGCATGGGCGGCGCTTTTTTTCGTGCGCCTTCGCCGCCTTCCCGAATCGGTTTTCCATCCGGTTGTGAGCGCGTGCACGCGGCTGTGGAGCAAGCGCGGAAGCGCCATTCCGTTTCGCCCGCGCTGGTGATCAGGTGCGCCCCATGTCCGCCGATGGAAGCCTCGCGCCGGCGCGCGCAGCGCCGCACAATCTCGACGCCGAGCAGGGCCTGCTTGGCGCCATCCTGTTCGACAACGAGACGCTGAACCGCATCGGCGATCGCCTCAAGCCGCATCATTTCTACGATCCCGTGCACGGGCGCATCTTCGAAGTGTGCGTCGCGATGATTTCACGCGGACGCCTCGCCGACGGCGTTACGTTGAAAGAACATTTCGCGCGCGACGGCGCGCTGCAGGAGATCGGCGGGGCGGCCTATCTTCTGACGCTGATCGAAAACGCCGCCCGCCTCACCGCGCACGCGCAGGAATATGCGGGCCTCATCTACGATCTCGCCATCCGCCGCGAACTGTCGCGCATCGGCGATGAGATTGCGAGGGCCGCCCTCGCCCCGCCCGCGCCGGAGGAAACCGGCAGCGAATTGATCGAACAGGCCGAGCGCCAATTGTTCACGCTCGCGGAGAGCGGCGCCTCGAGCCGCGGCTTCGGAGAATTTTCCGATGCGCTCGCCACTTCGATCGACATGGCCGCCGCCGCTTATGAAAACAAATCCGAGATTTCCGGCATCGGCACCGGCTTCATCGATCTCGACCGAATGATGGGGGGCTTGCATCCCTCGGACCTCATCATTCTCGCCGCGCGGCCTTCGATGGGGAAATCCTCGCTCGCGGCGAACGTGGCCTTCAACGTCGCCCAGGCGCGGCTGCGCGCGATGCGCCTCGATGGACCGGAGAATGCGCCCAAAGGCGTCGTCGGCTTCTTCACCTTGGAAATGTCGGCCGAGCAATTGGCCACGCGCCTTCTGTCCGACTATGCGCAGATCGAATCCGAGCGCATCCGGCGGGGTAAAATTCAGAAGCACGAATACGAAAAGCTGCGCGACGCGGCGGCCGAGCTGCAGGCGCTGCCGCTGCACATCGATGAAACCGGCGCCATCTCGATCGCGCAATTGCAGGCGCGCGCGCGCCGCCTGCAACGCACCCACGGCCTCGATCTGCTCGTCGTCGACTATCTCCAGCTCATCACCTCCTCCAGCCGCCGCAACGATGGGCGCGTGCAGGAGGTGAGCGAGATCACCATGGGCCTTAAGGCGCTGGCGAAGGACCTCAAAATCCCGGTCATCGCGCTGGCGCAGCTTTCCCGTCAGGTCGAGATGCGCGAGGACAAGCGCCCGCAGCTCTCCGACTTGCGCGAGTCCGGCTCCATCGAACAAGACGCCGACGTGGTGTTGTTCATCTATCGGGAGTCCTATTATCTGGAGCGGGCCGAGCCGAAGCCCGGCACGGACGAGCATTTCGAGTGGCAACGCCAATTGGAGTCGGTGCGCAACCATGCCGAAGTCATCATCGGCAAGCAGCGTCACGGTCCGATCGGCAAGGTGACGCTCCACTTTGACGGCCGCTACACCAAATTCTCCACCCTCAGCCGGGACCAGCAACCCGCTGAATACTGACGCCCCGCAGCGCCTTGCGCGGCTGGCGGTTTCGCCTGCCGCGGTCGTGGAAAACTGGCGCTTCTTCGCGCGCCTGGGACCGGCGGAAGCCGCAGCCGTGGTGAAGGCCGACGCCTACGGCCTGGGGGCGGCGGCGATCGCGCCGGCGCTCGCCGCCGCCGGCTGCCGCACTTTCTTTGTCGCGACATTGGGTGAAGCGCTGACGGTTCGCGCGGCCCTGGGGCCCGGCCCGGCGATCTACATTCTGGGCGGCGTGCAGGCGGGCGAGCGCGACGCCATGATCGCCGCCCAACTCACACCAGTGCTGAACTCGATAGAGCAAATCGCGCTGTGGGCCGAGGGCGGACCCTTCGCGCTGCATATCGACACCGGCATGAACCGCCTCGGCGTGCCCTTCGCCGCGCGTGGCGCGGCGGCTGGATTGAAGCCCGTGCTGCTGATGAGCCACCTCGCCTGCAGTCCGGAGCCGACGCACCCGAAGAACGCGCGGCAACGCCTGCGCTTCCTCGAGGCCGCCGCCACGTTTCCCGGCGTGCGTTTGAGCCTCGCAGCGTCCGCCGGCGCGCTGCTGGGCCCGGCGTATGCGTTCGACATGATCCGCCCCGGCATCGGCCTTTATGGCGGCGGCCCCCTGCTCGCGGACAACCCGCCCTTGGCGCCCGCCGCGCGCCTGGAGGCGCCGCTGCTGGAGGTGTTCGATGTGCCGGCTGGCGAAAGCGTGGGCTACGCCGCCTCCTTCATAGCCGAGCGCCCCGTACGCGTGGCCACCGCGGCGCTCGGCTACGCCGCCGGCGTGTTGTGGACGCTGTCAGGGAAAGGCTACGGGTTTGTGCGGGGCGCGCGCTGCCCCTTCCTGGGGCGTGTCTCGATGGACCTCATCACGCTGGACGTGACGGACGCGCCCGGCGCACGCGCCGGCGATTGGGCGGAATTCCTCGGTCCTCAAGTCCCGCTCGATGAAGTCGCGGCCCTGGCCGGCGCGCCGGCCTACGAGGTGCTGACGAGCTTCGCGCGCGTGCGGCGGATCGCGGCATGAACCCGCTCACCGGCATCGGCCGCGCGACCCTGGCGATCCTGCGGGAAGCCGGCGCGCTTGCGATCTTCGCGGGGCGCGGCGCCGCGGCCTGCATCGGCGGGCCGATCTATTGGGGCCAGATCGGGCGGCAATTCCTGCGCCTGGGTTATTTCTCGCTGCCTGTCGTCGGCCTCACCGCGGTGTTCATCGGGGCGGCGCTGGCGATCAACATTTATGTCGGCGGCTCGCGCTTCAACGCGGAAAGCTTCGTGGCCAACATCGTGGCGCTCGGCATCACGCGGGAGCTGGGCCCGGTGCTCGCAGGGCTGATGCTGGCCGGGCGCGTCAGCGCCGGCATCGCCGCCGAGATCGGCACCATGCGCGTGACCGAGCAGATCGACGCGCTCTCCACGCTCTCCACCGATCCGTTCCGCTTTCTCGTGGCGCCGCGGATCATCGCCACCACCTTGTCGCTGCCGATCCTGGTGATCGTGGCGGACATCATCGGCGTGATGGGCGGATGGCTCGTCGCCACCAATAGCTTGGGTTTCAACTCCACGATCTATCTGCGCAACACGATGGAATACCTGGAGACGAGCGACGTGCTGATCGGCCTCACGAAGGCGGCCGTGTTCGGCTTCATCATTTCGCTCATGGGCGCCTATCAAGGCTACCGCTCGCAAGGCGGCGCGCTGGGTGTGGGCCGCGCGGCCACCAACGCCGTGGTCGCGGCCACCGTGCTGATCCTGGCGGCCAATTACGTCGTCACCTCGCTGTGGGTGGAATGACGATGGCCGCAAAGCTGCGCCTCGAGAACGTGCACAAAACGCTGGGCGGGCGCGCGGTGCTGCAGGGCGTCGATCTCGACGTCGACAGCGGGCGTTCGCTGGTGATCATCGGCGGCTCCGGCGTTGGCAAGTCGGTCACCATCAAATGCGCGCTGGGGATAATCACGCCGGATTCCGGGCGCGTCCTGGTCGATGGCGAAGACGTGACGCGCGTTTCGCGGAAAGAGCGCGCGCGCCTTGCGGAAAAGTTCGGCATGCTGTTCCAGGGGGGCGCGCTGTTCGACAGCCTCACGGTCTGGGAGAATGTGGCGTTCCGCCTGCTCTATGCGCAGAAGACGCCGCGCAAGGAAGCGCGCGAACGCGCGATCGAAACGATGCGCAAGGTGCGCCTGGCGCCGGAATTCGCCGAGCGTTACCCGATCGAGCTATCGGGCGGCATGCAAAAGCGCGCCAGCCTCGCGCGCGCGATCATCGCCAAGCCGGAGATCATCTTCTTCGACGAGCCGACCACCGGCCTCGATCCGATCACCGCGGACGCGATCAACGATCTGATCGTGGAAATGGCGAAGGAGCTGGGCTCGGCGGCGCTTTCCATCACGCACGACATGGCGAGCGTGCGCAAGATCGCCGACGAAGTGGCGATGCTCTACGAAGGCAAGATCATCTGGCGCGGACCGGTGAGCCAGCTCGATCAGAGCGGCGATGCGCGCGTCGACCAATTCATCAATGGCCGCGCGGACGGGCCGATCCAGGCGGTGGTCTGACCGCCCGGATCGCCGCGCGCGTCAGTGCAGGTTTTCCGCGAAAAAGCCTTCCAGCTGCTTCCAGTGGCGCTCGGCGGCGGGCTCGTTGTAGACGGCGCCGTCCGGCATCGTCCATCCGTGCAACGCGCCGTCATAGATTTCGCAATGATTGCGGACGCCAGCGTCGTTCAGCGCCTTTTCCATCTTCGCGTGCATTTCGCGCGGATAGAAATTGTCCTTGTCGGCGCCGCCGATCAGCACAGCGCCTTTGATCTTCGGCGCCTGCAGATGCGGGCTGATCGGCGCATCGGTGGCGAGGCCGCCGGGGTGGAACGCCGCGGCCGCCGCGATCCGATCGGGATAGGTTCCCGCCGCCGTGATCGACATGCCGCCGC
Source organism: Hyphomonadaceae bacterium (assembly GCA_050246435.1). Lineage (GTDB taxonomy): Bacteria > Pseudomonadota > Alphaproteobacteria > Caulobacterales > Aquidulcibacteraceae > JAKFWI01. Next base: position 27,123 of record JBFWWB010000016.1, on the reverse strand, counting down.
CCATGCAATAGCCGGTCGTGCCGACCTTCTTGCCCGCGACGTCCTTGCGCGTGTCGAGATAAGCGAGGAAGCCCGCCGTATCCTCGCCCGCCTTCTGCACGTTCGTGGAGGCCATCATCGGTCCCCGCGCCTTCATCAGATCCTCCGGCGTCTTCACCACCGTGCGATCGATCGGCTCATAAGGGCCGACGCGGTAGAACATGTCCGGCAGCAGCACGAGGTAACCCAGATCGGCCAGCCGCTGGGCTTGGCCGAACAAGGTCGGGCGAATGCCTGGACCATCCATATAGAAAATCACCGCCGGCCACTTGCCGGCGGCTTTCTTCGCGCCTTCCGGCGTGAACACAAATGCGCGGCAATCGCCGTCCTTAGTTTTGATCGAGACGTCTTCACGAGCCATTGGCGTTTCCTCCAGTTGGTGTTCGCGGACGGCGAAGCGTTTCGCCGCCCGCGTTATGCGTCAGCCCAGCACGCGTTTCATGAGGCCGGTGAGTTCGCGCATGTGCCGCTCGGCGGCGGCCTGGTTGTAGATCGCGAGATCCGTCATCGTCCAACCGTGCATCGCGTCGGCGTAGATTTCACAGCGATGCTTCACACCCGCATCGCTCAGCGCCTTTTCCAGGCGCGCGGCCATTTCGGGCGGATAGGAATTGTCCTTGTCGGCGCCCGCCACATACACCTCGCCCTTGATGTTCGCGGCCTGCAGGTGCGGGCTGTCGGCCTGATCGGTGGCCATATTGCCGCCGTGAAAGCTCGCGGCCGCGGCGATGCGGCCGCCATGCAGGCCGGCAGCGGAAATCGAGATGCCCCCGCCCATGCAATAGCCCGTCGTGCCGATCTTCTTGCCGGCGACGTCCTTGCGCGTGTCGATATAGGCAAGGAACGCACTCGTATCCTCGCCGCCGGCGCGCTGATTGCCGGTGGTGGCGCGCAGCGCCATGAATTTCTTACGCGCCTCTTCCTCGGTGAACATCGTTTTGGGATCGAGCGGCGGATAGGCCCCCGCGCGATAATAGAGATCCGGCACCAGCACCACGAAGCCCGCCTGCGCCAGGGTCTCGCCGATAGCGAACATCGCCGGGCGAGGGCCGATCGCGTCCATATAAGCGATCACGGCTGGCCATTGACCCGCGCCGCCCGGGGTGAACACCGCGGTGTCGCAGGAACCGTCTTTCGTGGGGATGGATACGTTTTCGCGAGCCATGCGGCGCCTCCTCTTTGCGCCCGCTATAGCTGTATGCCGCTACGTTATCCATCGCCCGCCGGCGCCAGCTTCGGCGCCCGCTTGCCGGCGGCCTCGGCGAACGCGAACAGGAACGGGTTGAGCGCGATCGAAATGAGCGCGCCGGCGAGCACCAGATTGTAGCTGTCGAGCGAGAATACGCCGAGCTGGCGGCCCAGCCCCGCAAGCACGAACGAGAATTCCCCGATCTGGGCGAGGCTCGCCGCGATCAACAGCCCGGTGGGCAGCGGCAGCTTGAACAATGTCGTGATCGCGAGCGCCGCCAGCGATTTGCCGAACAGGATGATCGCCGTCACCCCCAGCACCGCCAATGGGCGCTCGATCAGTGACATCGGATCGAACAGCATGCCCACCGAAACGAAAAACAACACCGCGAACGTATCGCGCAGCGGCAGCGAATCTTCCGCCACCTTGTGGCTCAACTTGCTGCCGTTCAGCGCCAGCCCGGCGAGGAAGGCGCCCAGCGCGAAGGAGGCGCCGAAGAATTCGTAGGCCGCATAGGCGATGCCCAGCGCCAGCGCCAACGTGCCGAGCGAAAGCAGCTCGCGCGATTTCGTGTGCGCGATGCGCACGATCAGCCAGGGGAACACCCGCCCCCCGACGGCCAGCATCAGCGCGACGAACACCGCGACCTTGCCCATCGCCAGCCCCAGCGTGCCCGCCACCTCGCCAAACGCGGGCGCCGCCGACGCCCCGCCATTGTCGCCCGCCAGCGCCGCCAGCACCGCCGGCAGCAGCACGATGCCCAGCACGATGGCGATATCCTCCACCACCAGCCAGCCGACGCAGATGCGCCCGTTCTCGCCCTTCAGCAGATTACGCTCCTCCAGCGCACGCAGCAGCACCACCGTGCTCGCCACCGAAAGCGAAAAGCCCAGCAAGAAGCTCTCCGGCGCAGCGAGCCCCAGGAGCCGGCCCAACGCGAAACCCAGCGCCGTCGCGAACGCCATCTGCACCAGCGCGCCAGGCAGCGCCACGCGCCGGATCGCCCACAGATCGCTGATCGAGAATTTGAGCCCCACGCCGAACATCAGCAAAATGACGCCGATCTCAGCGAACTGCTGCGCGAGCGCGGAATCGCCCACATAGCCCGGCGTGTACGGCCCCACCGCCACGCCCGCCATCAGATAGCCGACGAGCGGCGAAAGGCGCAGGCGCTGCGCGGCGAAACCGAAAATAAACGCCAGCACGAGCGCGATGACGAGCGATGTAATGAGCGAATGCGAATCCATCCGCTTGTCATAGAAGGCCAAACCGCCTGCGCCAAACGCCCCACGTCAACTTGATCACGGATGCGCGAGCAGGCAGGGTCGCGAGCGACGCGACGGACCGACCGGGGGGATCGATGAAAGCGCTGCTTCGCCGCAAATCCATCGACGCGTTGGGCGCGCACGCGCCTGAGGCGCGCCTGCGCCCCTCGCTCGGCTGGCCGCATCTCATGGCGCTCGGCGTCGGCGCGATCGTCGGCGCGGGCATTTTCACCCTGCTCGGCGTCGGCGCCGAACGCGCGGGGCCGGCAGTGATCCTCGCCTTCGCCGTCGCGGGCGTAGTGTGCGCATGCGCGGCGCTCGCCTATGCCGAACTCGCCACGCTGATGCCCGCCTCGGGCAGCGCCTACACCTACAGCTATGCCGTGCTGGGCGAGGGCCTCGCCTGGATCGTCGGCTGGAGCCTGATCCTCGAATACACGGTCGTGTGTTCGGCGGTCGCGGTCGGCTGGTCGGGTTATGCGGCGGGGTTTCTCGAAGGGCTCGGCGTGCATCTGCCGAAAGCGCTGATGGCGGGCCCGCACGCCGGGGGCGTCTTCAACGTTCCCGCCGCCTTCATCATCGCGGTGGTGGCGGGCCTTCTGGCGATCGGCACACGCGAAAGCGCCACAGTGAACACGCTGCTTGTGCTGGTGAAGATCGCAGCACTCGTGCTGTTCGTCGCGCTCGCGGCGCCGGCGTTCAATCCGGCGAACCTCGATCCGTTCATGCCCTACGGTTTCTCCAAGCATGTCGAAGGCGGCGCCGAACGCGGCGTGATGGCCGCCGCTGCAATCATTTTCTTCGCCTTCTACGGGTTCGATGCGGTCTCCACCGCGGCGGAGGAAGCCAAGCGCCCCGAGCGCGATCTGGCGATCGGCATCGTCGGCTCCATGGTCGTGTGCACAGCGCTCTATATCGCCGTCGGCGCCGCCGCGGTGGGCGCGGCGCCCTTCCAGGATTTCGCCAAGAGCGGCGAGCCGCTGGCGTACGTGCTGCGCGCGGTGGGCCACGGCGATGCAGCCACCTTGATCGCCGGCGCCGCGGTGATCGCGCTGCCGACCGTGATCCTCGCCTTCCTCTACGGGCAGAGCCGCATCTTCTTCGTGATGGCGCGCGACGGCCTGTTGCCGCGCACGCTCGCGCGGGTGGACGCGCGCACCGGATCACCGTTGGTGATGACGCTCGCCACCGCCGTGGTCGTGGCAGCGGTCGCGGGCCTCTTGCCGCTGGACGAAATCGCCGCGCTGGCGAACGCCGGCACCTTGGCCGCCTTCATCGCCGTGGGCGCGAGCCTCATCGTGCTGCGCCTGCGCGAACCGGCGCGGCCCCGCGCGTTCAAGGCGCCGGCCTGGCCGCTCGTCGGCGCAGTCACCATTCTCGGCTGCCTCTACCTGTTCGCGAGCCTGCCGACCAAGACGCTCGTTTATTTCGCGATCTGGAACGCGGTCGGGGTCGCGGCCTATTTCGCCTATGCGCACGGCCACAGCTTGCTGCATCGCGGCGATAGCGCTCGTGGAGCGAATCGCCCGTCTCTCTGACGTTGTTTCGAGACTCGATTCGCGGGCGCAGAACGTGGCCAAGGCCGAGACGATTTACATCTGCCAATCCTGCGGCGCCTTGCATCCCAAATGGGCCGGCAAGTGCGAGGCCTGCGGCGCGTGGAACACGCTGGCGGAAGAGGCCAACCGCGCCGCCCCCGGCGCGATGAAGCCCGCTGCGCGTAGCAAAAGCGGGCTCGATTTCGTCGACCTGGCGGGCGCGACAGCGCCGCCTCCGCGCTTTCTCAGCGGCGTCGCCGAGTTCGACCGGGTGTGCGGCGGCGGGATCGCTGCGGCCTCCGCCATCCTGATCGGGGGCGATCCGGGCGTCGGCAAATCCACCCTGCTGCTGCAGGCCGCCGCCGGCCTTGCGCGCGCCGGCCTCGTCACCGCTTACGTCACGGGCGAGGAGGCGGAAGCCCAGATTCAGGATCGCGCCCGCAGGCTCGGCGCGCTCGATGCGCCGGTGCGGCTCGCGGCGGAAACCAATCTCCGCAAAATCCTCGACGGCCTCAAACATCTGAAGCCCGACGTGGTGATCGTGGACTCGATCCAGACGCTCTGGGCCGATCATGTGGAGGCGGCGCCCGGCACCGTCACGCAGGTGCGCGCCTGCGCCCACGAATTGGTGCGCCACGCCAAGAAGACCGGCTGCGCCGTGATCATCGTCGGCCACGTCACGAAGGACGGCCAGATCGCTGGACCCCGCGTGGTCGAACATCTGGTCGATACGGTGATCTATTTCGAGGGCGAGCGCGGCCACCCCTTCCGCATCCTGCGGGCGGTGAAGAACCGCTTCGGCCCCACCGACGAGATCGGTGTGTTCGAAATGGCCGAGGCCGGCCTGCGCGAAACGCCTAATCCCTCCGCGCTCTTCCTGGGCAAAGCGGGCTCGCGCGCCAGCGGGGCGGCGGTGTTCGCCGGCGTCGAGGGCAGCCGGCCGGTTCTGGTGGAGATCCAGGCCCTTGCGGCCCCCAGCGCGCTGGGATCGCCGCGCCGCGCCGTGGTCGGCTGGGATCCCGCCCGCTTGGCCATGATCCTGGCTGTGCTGGAGGCGCGCTGCGGGCTTGGCTTCGCGGGACGGGACGTTTACCTAAGCGTCGCTGGGGGGCTCAAAATCACGGAGCCCGCGGCGGACTTGGCCGTGGCGGCGGCCTTGATCTCCGCATTGACGGACGTCCCGCTGGACAAGGATAGCGTGGCGTTCGGCGAAGTGGCGCTTTCGGGGGATGTGCGGCCGGCAGGCCGTGCGGAGCTTCGTCTGAAAGAGGCCGCAAAGCTGGGGTTCAAGACAGCCTATGCGCCTGACGGGGCGGAGGGCGCCGGCATGGTCGTGCGCACGATCGCCGGCATCGGCGACCTCGCAGAGGCTCTTGGGGCAGGCGCCCCCGGAGCCGGCGCCGCCGACAGAAGGAGGCGGTGATGCATTTCACGGCGTTCGATTTCCTGGCGATCGCGATCATTCTCATTTCGAGCATCATGGCGTTCGCGCGCGGGCTGCTGCGGGAGGTGTTCTCGATCGTCGCCTTCGTGGGTGCGGCGGTGGCGGCCATCTATCTGCGCCCGGTGCTGAGCCCGATGCTGCGCGATCTGGTGCGCCCGGCGATCCTGGCGGAACTGGCGGCGGCGGGCATCCTCTTCCTCGTCGTCTTCGTGGCGATCACGCTGCTCACCTCCACGGTCGCCAAGGCCGCCCATCGCTCCGGGGAGATCGGCGCGATCGACCGCGGGGCGGGTCTCGTGTTCGGGGCGGCGCGCGGCATTCTGGTATTGGCTTTGGCGATCCTGCTGATGCGCCAGGTCACGAACGAAAACACGCCCATGCCCAAGATGGTCGCCGAAGCACGCACCTATCCGGTGCTTTCCAGCGTCGCTGAGGGGCTCGAGGCCTTCGTTCCCAAGGCCAAGGAGGCTATATCTAAGCGCAACGGCGCTGAGTCGGCCCCGCCGGCGGATGAGAACGCGCCCTATTAGGCTCCGCTCTTGATGAACGCCGCCCCCTCGCCGCCCGCCGTCTCCGAAGACTGGGAGGACGACCGGCCAAGGGAGGAGTGCGGCGTTTTCGCGGTCTTCTCCAATGAAGATGCGGCCGTACTGACCGCTCTTGGCCTGCACGCGCTGCAGCATCGCGGCCAGGAAGGCTGCGGCATCGCCACCTGGGACGGGCGCGGTTTCCACACCGAGCGCCATCTGGGCCTGGTGGGCGACAATCTGACCGGGGAAGACCTGCCCCGCCGCCTGCCGGGCTTCGCCGCCATCGGCCACACCCGCTACGCCACCCAGGGCGGCACGCTGCTGCGCAACATCCAGCCGCTGTTCGCCGATCTCTCCACCGGCGGCTTCGCCATCGGGCACAACGGCAATCTGACCAACGCCCGCGCGCTGCGCGAGGAATTGGTCGCCGACGGCGCGATCTTCCAATCCACCTCGGATACGGAAGTCATCCTGCAGCTGCTGGCGCGCTCGCGCCGCGCGCGCGTGGTGGACCGCTTCATTGACGCGCTGCGCCAGGTGGAGGGCGCCTACGCCCTCGTTTGCCTCACCAACGACATGGTGATCGGCGCGCGCGATCCCTACGGCATCCGCCCGCTGGTGCTGGGCGAGCTGAACGGCGCGCCGGTTCTCGCTTCGGAAACCTGCGCGCTCGACATCATCGGCGCGAGCTATGTGCGCATGATCGAGAATGGCGAGATCGTCGTCATCACGAGGGACGCCGCCGGCAAGCCGCGCCTGGAATCGCTGCATCCGTTCGGGCGGCTGCCGAAACGCCCGTGCGTGTTCGAATACGTCTATTTCTCGCGGCCCGATTCCGTGCTCGAGGGCCGCAGCGTGTATGAGGTGCGCCGGCGCATGGGCGAGCGCCTCTCGCAGGAAAAACCCGCCGACGCCGACATCATCGTGCCGGTGCCGGATTCGAGCGTGCCGGCGGCCATCGGCTTCGCGCACGCTTCTGGGTTGCCCTACGAGCTGGGCATCATCCGCAACCATTATGTCGGGCGCACCTTCATCCAGCCGAAGCAGGAAATCCGCGCCTTCGGCGTGAAGATGAAGCATTCGGCCAACCGCCAGGTGCTGAAGGGCAAGCGCGTCGTGCTGGTGGAGGATTCCATCGTGCGCGGCACCACCTCGACGCGGATCGTGCAGATCGTGCGCGAGGCCGGCGCCAAAGAGGTGCATTTCCGCGTCGCCTGCCCGCCGATCCGCTTTCCGGATTTCTACGGCATCGACATGCCCCGCCGCGAAGAGCTGATCGCGGCGAAGATGTCGCTCGCCGAAATCGAAAAGGCGCTCAACGTGGATTCGCTGGGCTTTCTCTCGGTGGATGGGCTCTATTGGGCGATGGGCGAAGCACGGCGCGATCCGCTGAGCCCGCAATTCACCGATCACTGCTTCACCGGCGAATATCCCACCCTGCTCACCGATCTCGGCGCCGACCGCGCGCACAAGGACTTGCAGCTCTCCTTCCTGGTGGAAGCCTGAGGCAATAGTCGGTAGGCAGTAGGCAGTAGAACCTCTCCCCACTGCCCATTGCCTAATGCCTACCGCCCCAACCAAACCTACCGCTCTCGTCACCGGCGCCTCGCGCGGGATTGGGCGCGCCGTCGCGCTGGAGCTGGCGCGGCGCGGCTTCCGCGTCATCGCCGTGGCGCGCGCGCAGAAGGCGCTGGAAGCTTTGGACGACGACATTCGCGCCGCCGGCGGGGAAGCCGTGCTCGTGCCGATGGACCTCAAGGATTACGCCGGGATCGACCGCCTTGGCGGCGCGCTCTACGAACGCTACGGCAAGCTCGATGCGCTGGCCGCCTGCGCCGGCGTGCTGGGCGATCTGACGCCAGTGGCGCAGGCGCGCCCGCCAATGTTCGAGGACGTGATCGCCGTCAACCTCATCGCCAATCAGCGCCTCATCCGCGCAATGGATCCACTGCTGCGCGCTGCACCCGCCGGGCGCGCCGTGTTCGTCACCTCCGGCTCCTCACGCCAGTTGCGCGCGTTTTGGGGGCCGTACGCGGCCAGCAAGGCCGCACTCGATGCGCTGGTGACGTGCTACGCACAGGAAGTCGGCGTCTCCACAGTCCGCGCCAATCTGTTCAATCCCGGCCCTGTGCGCACCACGATGCGTGCGAAGGCTTTTCCCGGCGAGGACCCGATGACGTTGCCGGCGCCGGAAGAGGTCGCGCCCGCGATCGCCGATCTGCTCTCCCCGGCATACGCCAGAAATGGCGAATGGTTGGAGTTCCGGCGCTAACCGTCTTCTTCCGCGAACGGGTTCTTGTTCTGACGCACGATGAGCCGGATCGGCGCGCCGCCGAGATCGAACGCTTCGCGCACGCCGTTCACCAGATAGCGCTTGTAGCTTTCCGGCAATTCATCGGCGCGCGAGGAGATCAGCACGAACGTGGGCGGGCGCGCCTTGATCTGCGTCATGTAGCGCGGGCGGATGGGACGGCCGCGAACGGACGGTGGAGGGTGCTTTTCCACCGCGTGCGCGAGCCAGCGGTTGAGATCGCCGGTCTTCACCCGCGCGCCCCAATCGCGGTGCGCCTCGATCGCGGCGGCGAGCAGCGCATCGAGCCCTTGGCCCGCGAGTGCGGCCACGCGCACCACCGGCGCGCCGCGCGCAGACGGCATCGCCGTTTCCAGACGCTCCTTCAATTCCTTGAACCGCGCCGGGCCATCGGCGACCTGATCCCATTTCGCCAGCACGAAAACCAAGGCGCGCCCCTCGCGCAGGATGAGATCGGCGATCGCCAGATCCTGGCGTTCGAAGGCTTCGGCCTGGTCCATCACCAGCGCGCACACCTCGCCGAAGCGGATGGCGTGGATCGTGTCGGCCACCGACATTTGTTCAAGCTTGCCCTGCACGCGCGCCTTGCGGCGCATGCCGGCGGTGTCGACCAGTTCGAAGCGCCGCCCGCCATGCGTCAGCGGCGCGGTGATCGCATCGCGCGTGATGCCGGCCTCCGGCCCGGTGAGCACGCGCTCTTCGCCCAGAAGCGCGTTCACCAAGGTCGATTTGCCGGCGTTCGGGCGGCCGATGACGGCGATCTTGATTGGCCGCGCCGGCGCTTCTGCATCTTCGGGCGCATCGCCGGCGGCTTCCGCGTGCACGGCGGCGGCGAAGTGCGCGATCGCGGCGTAGAGATCGGACATGCCGTCCCCCTCTTCCGCCGAGATCGGGATCGGTTCGCCGAAGCCAAGGCCATGGGCTTCGTACAGGCCGGCGTCGCCGGCCGCGCCTTCGCACTTGTTCGCCGCAAGCACGACGGGCTTATCCGCGCGGCGCAGTAGATCGGCGAAAGTTTCATCGAGCGGCGTCACGCCGGCGCGTGCGTCCACCAGAAACAGCACGGCGTCCGCCTCGGCGACGGCGGCCTCCGTTTGCGCGCGCATGCGCGCCTCCAGGCTTTCCCCGCGGCCCTCCTCGAAACCCGCAGTGTCGATCAGTTCGAGATCGAGATCTCCCAGCCGCGCCGGCGCGCGCTTGCGGTCGCGCGTGACGCCGGGCGTAGAATCCACGATCGCCAGCCGCGCGCCTGCGAGCCGGTTGAACAAGGTGGACTTGCCGACATTCGGCCGCCCGACGATCGCGAGCGTCAGGGGCATCGCGCGCTCATTGCAGGGCGATCAGCTTGCCTTCGTCGGAGACGAGATAGATCGCGCCGCTCACCGCCACCGGCGGCACGAAGATCGGCTCGTCGATCTTCACGCGCTTGACGATCTCGCCAGTCGCGGGCGACATCAGCAACCCCTCGCCCTGGGACGACGCGAGAAACAGATCGCTGCCGACGAGGATCGGCCCGGTCCAGGCGATGCGGTTCTTCTGCTTCTTTTCCTTCTCGTAGCGCGGCAGCTGCTTGACCCAGAAGGCAGCGCCCGTCGCGCGGTCGAGTGCGGCGACCTCGCCATCCACCGTCACGACATAAAGCGCGTCGCCGGCGACGCAGGGCGTTTGCGTGGAGGCGATGCCGCGCGCCCAGATGCGCTGGCCGGAGCGCTCGTCGATCGCGGCCATCACGCCGGAATGGCTCACCGCATACACCACGCCATCGGCCAACACGGGGCGTCCCGCCACGTCGTTGATCGCGGACAGCGAAGTGAGCCGCCCCACGCGCGTCAACGCATCGGCCCAGAGCCTGCGCCCGTTCGCTGCGAGCAGCGCGACGACTTCGCCCGAGGCGAACGGCGCGATCACGGTGTCGCCCACGACGGCGGGGCTGGAGGCCGCAAGGATACGCGCCGGCTCGGCGATCGCCTGATGCGTCCACAGCACCTGGCCGGTGGCGGCGTCGAACGCCATCAGTTCACTGTCGTTCGTCACGGCATAGACGCGCCCGCCCGAGGCCGTCGGCGCGGCATGGAACGGCGCGTTCGACGAGGTGCGCCAGATTTCTTCGCCGTTTTCGGCGTTGAACGCGACGACGCCGCCGAAGCCGCTGCTCGCGAACACGCGGCCATCGGCATAGGCAACGCCTCCGCCCACGGCGGTGCGGTCGCGGCCCTTCGGCGGACGCAGAGACTTGGACCAGATCTTCCGCCCATCGGCGGCGCGCATCGCATGCAGGTTCTGCCCGGCGTCGATCACGAACACCTTGCCGTCCGCGATGACCGGCGGCGCTGAGATATGTTCGGAGCGGGAAGAACCTTCGCCGGCGCTCTGCTTCCACGCCACGCGCAGCGCATCGCCAAATTGGATGTTGCCTGGCGCATTATCAGGCCCGCCGCCCGGCTGCGGCCAATCGCGCAGGTCAACCGGGGGCGGCACGCTGGGCGTGCGCCCGGCCATCTTCGGATCGGCGGCCAATTCCTGCTCGAACGTAAGGATCGAGATGCGCCCGGACTCGGCCTCCTTCGCGGGATCGGGCTTCTTGCTCCACATGCCGCTGAGGGCTCGCCCCGCGCCGCAGCCCGACAGCATCACCAGAGCGAGGCCGACGGCCAGCGCGCGCGACGATTTCATGGTTTCGCTCCGGTCTTGTTCGGCGCATCGGCCGGCGGGCTCGCGCCCTCCGGTTTCGGCCCCAACATGGAAAGGGTCGTTCGCGCGCGCTGGCGCACGCCATCGGGCGTTTCCAGCGCGAGATTGAGATAGTCGAATTGCTCGCGCGCGCGCTCGATGTCTCCCGCCGCGAGCGCCTGCATGCCGACGAGTTCGCGCGCCTGGTAGGAGAAGGCGCCCGCGGCGTCGATCAGCGGCTTCACCCGCGCCTCGATCGCGTTCACGTCTTCGGCGTCGGCCGCCGCATAGGCCGCGCGCAGCACCGCCAGATCATGAAAGATGGGGCTGGGCGCTATCTTGGCGGCCTGCTCGAAGGCCGCGATCGCGCCTTTGGCGTCGCCCTGCTGCTGGCGCACCCCGCCCTTGTGCAGGAGGGCGGCCGTCTTGTAGCCGGCGGGGGCGCGCTTCGCGAGATCGTCGAGCGCCTTCTCGGCCCCCGCGAGATCGCCGGCGGCGAGCTTGTCTTCCGCCGCCGCCAGTTCCTCGGCGTAGCCTTGCCCCTGCTGGGCGCGCCAATGGCCGATCGCCTGATAGCCGCCGACAGCCGCCAGCACCGCGGCAACGCCCGCGATGAGCCAGACGGCGTATTTGCGGAAGAAGTCGGCGTACTTGTCGCGCCGAAGGCCCTCTTCCACTTCCTCGAAGACGTCGCTCACCCGCTGGCCTCTCTCGCAAACCCAAGCCCCGAGCCCTTGAGGGCCCGGCGGGCGCGGAAGCTAGCCGCCCTCGCCGCCCTGGGCAACGCGCCCTGGCGCGCGTTCTGGGCGCAACGCATAGGTCTCGGCTGCGGCGGGAAAACGGCGGGCGCGGACATCCTCTGCGTAGCGGCGCACCGCGTCGCTCACCTGGGCGCGCATATCGGCATAGCGGCGGACGAATTTGGGGGTCCAGTCGAACAGGCCCAGCAGATCGTCGGTCACCAGCACCTGGCCGTCGCAGGCGGCGGAGGCGCCGATCCCGATCGTGGGCGCGCTGACGGCCCGCGTGACCTCCTGGGCCACCGCCTCGGCCACCCCCTCCACGACGATGGCGAACGCGCCCGCCGCATCGGTAGCCTGAGCTTCCTCCAGCACGCGCACGCGCTCTTCGTTGGTGCGGCCCTTGGCGCGGAAGCCGCCGTCGACATTCACTGCCTGGGGCCGGAGGCCCACATGGCCCATGACCGGGATGCCGCGTTGCGTGAGGTAGGCGACGGTTTCGGCCACCGCAGGACCGGACTCGAGCTTCACCGCCTGGCAGCCGGTTTCCTTCATCAGCCGCACGGCGTTGGCGAACGCCTGCTCCGGGCTCGCCTCATAGGAGCCGAACGGCATGTCGACAACCACGAGCGCGCGCTCGGCGGTGCGCATCACGGCCTGGCCGTGCAGGATCATCATCTCCATGGTGACGCCCACCGTAGTCGGCAAGCCATGCACCACCATGCCGACGGAATCGCCCACCAGCAGCACGTCGCAGTGGGGATCGAGCAGGGCCGCCATCGGCGCGGTGTAAGCGGTGAGGCAAACGATCGGCTCACCCTGCTTGCGAGCGCGGATTTGCGGCACAGTGAGGCGCGCGGCGGTTTGCGTCTGCTTGGACATGGCGGCGTTTTACCTGCAGCGGGCCGAATTGACCATTACGCTCGCGCAAGGGCAGGCATGCGCCCGCGTCAGGCGCGCGGGAATTGCTTTTCGTAGGCTTCGGGCTTGAAGCCGATCAGCAGCGCGCCGCCCGCTTCCAACACCGGGCGCTTGATCATCGAGGGCTGGGCCTGCATCAGCTTTACGGCTTTGGCCGCATCGAGGCCCTGCTTGTCCTTCTCGGCGAGCCCGCGAAACGTCGTGCCGGCGCGGTTGAGCACGGTTTCCCAGCCGGCCTCCTTCACCCAGCGCTGCAGATGCCCGGCGTCTATCCCATCGGCTTTGTAATCATGGAACGCGTAGACGACGCCGCGCGCATCGAGCCAGGCGCGCGCCTTCTTCATCGTATCGCACGCCTTGATGCCAAAGATGGTGATTGCGCCCTGCTTCGCCATTTCACGCCCCGTTTGTTCGCCACGCCGTTTGCTAGCGTTCGAGATATGCAGCCGTCGCCATGCCGCCGGCGGTGCACACGCCGACGACCGCTTTTTTCGCGTTGCGGCGGCCCATCTCCAGCAGCGTCGAGCCGAGGTAGCGCACGCCGGACATGCCGTAGGGATGGCCCAGCGCGATAGCGCCGCCGTTCACGTTGGTCTTCTCCCACGGCGTTTCCAGCTGCGCCTGATTGTAAAGCGTAGTGACGGCGTAGGCCTCGTGCAGCTCCCACAGGTCGATTTCGCTGTTCGCGAGGCCGTGATAGGCCATGAGTTTGCGGATCGCCGGCGTGATCGCGATGCTCATTTCCTCGGGCGCGACGGAACCCAATTGCATCCCGCGAAACAGCCCGAGGATCGGCAAGCCGCGGCGGGCGGCGAGATCGGCGTCCATCATCACCAACGCCGCTGCGCCATCGGACAATTGCGACGCGTTCCCCGCCGTCGTCACGCCGCCCTCGTAGACGGGCTTCAGCTTCGCCAAGCCTTCAAGCGTCGTATCCGGGCGCGGGCCTTCATCTGCGGCGAGCGTAACCGGCGCCTGGCGTTTTTCACCTGTGGCCTTGTCGGCGATTTCCATCATCGTCGTGATCGGAACGATCTCTTCGGCATACTTCCCGGCGGCGTTCGCCGCGGCCACGCGTTTCTGGCTTTCCACGACATACGCATCGAGCGCTTCACGCGCGAAGCCGTATTTCTTCGCCACGAAATCCGCCGTCTGGTTCATCGTCCACCACACGGCGGGCATCTTGAGCTGCAGCGGCTCGTAGAAGAACCCGTTGAAGTTCATATGGAACTGCACCAGCGAAATGCTTTCCACGCCACCGGCGACCGCGACGCTGATTTCGCCCGAAGCGATGCGGCTAGCGGCAATGGACGCCGCCGTAATGCCCGAGCCGCAATAGCGGTTCACGGTGAGGCCGGGCACGCCGTCGCCAAAGCCCGCGTAGAGCGCGGCGTTGCGCGCGATATTGTGGCCGGTGGCGCCTTCGGGTAGCCCGCAGCCGAGCACCACGTCTTCGATCTCGCCGGCCTCGATGCGCGCCCGCTCCAGAGCGCGCGCCAGCACATGGGCGGCCATGGCGATGCCGTGCGTCTGGTTCAACGCGCCGCGGCCCGCCTTCGCGATCGCCGTTCTGCAATATCCGATGACGGCGACATCCTTCATGCGCATGCCCTCCTGGCGCGGCGCTCTGCCCGGAAAACCATCGTTTATCCGCTAAACCGATCGGCTTGTCGCCCCGGCTCGTTCGCCCCGCTTCTCGAAGCGCGGCGCATCTGATCAAATTGCGGCAATCACAATGCTTCCGGGGAGGTTTGCCCGTGCCCGCCGCTTCTGCGCTCGCCACTCTCGATGTCGCCGCCATCCTCGAGGCGCCTGGCAGCGGCCCTGCGTCGGGCCCTGTGCGCATCCGCATCGCCGATGGCCGCATCGCCGCGATCGAACCGCTCGCCGGCGACGGCGACGGTTCGCTCGCGATCGCCGCCCCGGCCAACGCGCACGATCACGGCCGCGGCCTGCGCACCTTGGCGTTCGGCGCGGTGGATGACGCGTTGGAAGCGTGGATCCCGACGCTCTACCGCGAGCCGATGCTCGATCCGTACCGTCGCGCCGTGGTCGCGTTCGCGCGCATGGCCGAAGGCGGGGTCGCCGCGACCAACCACAGCCACGGGCCGCAGGACGAGGACAATCTCTTCATCGAGGCCGAAGGCGTGTCGCGCGCGGCGCGCGACGTCGGCATCCATGTGGCGTTCGCCGCCCCGTTCGCCGACCGCAACCCGCTCGTCTATGGCGACCAGCAGACCTTCCTCGCCGCGGCGGAACCCGCTTTGCGCCCAGGCCTGGAAGCCAGCCTGCGCCCGCCGAAGAACGTGCGCGACTTCCTGCGCCTGGTGGACGAGGAGATGACAGCGCTCGAGCATCCGTGGTTCTCGCTGCAATATTGCCCGATCGGCGTACAATGGGTGAGCGACGCTTCGATGGCGGCGATCGCGGAGGCTTCCGCGGCGAACGGCCGGCGCATCCACATCCATCTGCTCGAAACGCGCTATCAGCGCGAATGGGCCGATCACGCCTATCCTGGCGGTCTTATCAAACGGCTGGACGAGATCGGCTTTCTTTCGCCGCGGCTATCGGTGGCGCATGGCGTGTTTCTGCGCGAGGAGGAAAGCGCGCTGCTGGGCGAACGCGGCGTGATCGTCTCGGTGAACACGTCGTCGAATTTTCGGCTGCGCTCAGGCATTGCGCCGGTGGCCGGCTTCGTGCGCGCCGGCTTGCGCTTCGGGATGGGGCTCGATTCCCAGCCGCTCGACGATGACGACGACATGCTGCGCGAGATGCGCCTCGTCTGGCTCAATCATCGCGGATTCGGGCTGGAGGATGCGGTCTCCACCGCGCGCGTGTTCGAGGCCGCCGCGATCGACGGGCGGCGCGCGGTGATCGGGGAGGACGGCGGCGGGCGCATCGCCGTGGGCGCGCCGGCCGACATCCTCGTGCTCGACTATGCGGGTATGGCGCCCGATCTGCTGTCCAGCGCGGCCGATCCAACGAATGTGCTGCTTACGCGCGCCACGCGCAAGCATATCCGCAAGCTGATCGTCGCCGGGCGCGTGGTCGTGGAGGACGGCCGCTGCGTCACGGTCGACAAGCCTGCGCTGGAGGCCGAGTTGATCGCGGAAGCGAAGACCGCCTGGGCCGCAGCACCGCCAAGCGACGGCGAAACCGTCGCGATGAAACGCGCGATCCACCGCTATTACGGCTGCAGCTGCCACGCCGGCGGCGTGCTGCGCTAGAACGCATTTAGCGGACGGGCGCCGCCCCCATCGGACGCATCTTGAGATCGGCCAGCAGCGCCTCGTCGGCCGTCTTGTCGGGATTGTTGGTGGTGAGCAGCCGGGCGCCGATAAAGATCGAATTGGCGCCGGCGAGGAAGCAGAGCGCCTGCAATTCCTTCGTCATGTGTTCGCGCCCGGCGGCGATGCGCACCATGGATTTTGGGCACACCAGGCGCGCCACGGCGATCATGCGGACAAATTCCAGCGGATCGACCGGTTCCGAACCGCCCAGCGGCGTGCCGGGGATCGCCATCAGATCGTTGATCGGCACGCTTTCAGGATGCTCGGGCAGGATCGCCAGCTGGTGCAGCAGGCCCGCGCGGTCGCGCCGGGTTTCGCCCATGCCGACGATGCCGCCGCAACACACAGCGATCCCCGCCTCGCGCACGGCGGTGAGCGTATCGAGTCGATCCTGATACGTGCGTGTGGAGACAACCGTTTCGTAATAGTCGGGGCCCGTATCCAGATTGTGGTTGTAGAAATCGAGCCCCGCCTCTTTGAACGCGGTGGCCTGCGCCGGCGTCAGCATGCCAAGCGTGGCGCAGGTTTCGAGGCCCAGCGCCTTTACGCCGGCGATCATCGCGGCGAGGCGCGGCACGTCGCGGTCCTTCACGTCACGCCAGGCCGCGCCCATGCAGAAACGCTGCGCGCCGCCGGCTTTCGCCTCCTTGGCCGAAGCCATCACCATGCGCGCGTCCATCAGGCGCGTGGCCTGCAGGCCGGTTTTGAAGTGCTGGCTTTGCGCGCAATAACCGCAATCTTCCGGGCAGCCCCCGGTTTTCACCGACAGCAGCTGCGAGAGCTGCACCTCGCCCGGATCGAACCAGGCGCGGTGCACGCTGGCGGCGGCGAACACGAGATCGGCGAACGGCAGATCGAACAGCGCCTCGATCTCTTCGAGCGCCCAATCGTGGCGCGGCTGGGCGTAAGCGGGTGCGGTCATCGGGCGCTCCGGGCGGCGACCTCGCTGGTACCGCGCCCGGACATCAGCGGCAACAGCGCTATCTCCGCGGCGCCGCCTTTCGCCGGACGCATCGACTCACTTGGCACGGGCGCCTTCGGCGCTATTGGCGGTGAAGCAGCATGCGCATCGCGCCGGACGCTGCGGTAAGAGACAGGCGGACCGCGTCGTCTGGCTAGCCCCCGCCCGCTCCGGCAACCTTATGAACCAACTCCGCAACATTGCGCACTCCCAACTTGCGCAGGATATTGGCGCGATGAAACTCCATGGTTCGCGGACTGATATTGAGAAGGCGCGCAGCTTCCTTGCTGGAGGCGCCTTTGACGATTTGAGCGAGCGCCGACCGTTCGCGCGGGGTTAGCGTTTCGTACCCCGGGAACGGCGTGGAGAGTATGTCGATCGCTCCGTTCAGGCGGCGGATTTCGGCGCGGGCCTGAACAAGCTCCGGTGTCTCGAGGAATTCCCAATGGCCGTTCCGGATCGCTAGCGAAAAATTATGCGTGCGGGCCACGTCGAGAAGATCGACCGCGCGACTCGCGCCCAGCCGATAGGTGCAAAGGACCAACATGCACCTGTTCGCCATTGAGCGGTCGAGCTCCGCTTCGTACTCGCTGAACTCGTGCCATTTGTTGGTCTCGATCCAGAAAGCGTTGCCGCTGACCCGCATGCCGTTGAAGCCATTGGACAGCGCCGCGTCGAGTTTCTCATGCCAGCCCTGCGTAATGCGCTGCGAGCTGAACTCATCACCCTTCAAATACCACTCATACCCAGGCAACAACTCAATCTGGCCAGCGCGTAATCGCTCGTCGAAATCCGGCACGGCCTTGCTCAGCGCCGCCTCGGCGTCGCTCCTTGTCGCTGGGTCTGACAACGCCCAAATGCAGAACTCGCCATCGGCGAGGCCAGCAGCAAGATAGGCGGCATTGACCTCGAGAAGGTCCTCGGCAGTCTCATAGAAAAGACAAATGTGCGCGCCCCAGGGCAGCGCGCCGATCCGGTCAATGCCTGAATTGCGAAGCGCCGGATCTTCAGGTGTGAGACGATTGTCCGGCATGGGTTGAGCCTTCGTACCGGATATGGGCGCGCGGTCCGAGGCCTCGTGACCCGAAACAATTGCGTCCAGGGCGAACTTCTCTGTCGCCTATGTCGCACCTTTCACGCGGAAAAACCAGTAATCATACGAGTATCGACGAAGCCCGACGCCGCTCATGCTTTGCAGGTCAGGGGCAGAATCGTCTCCGCACCGTACGCGGCCTGACGAAGGGGCTGGCGGGACGGCGCAACGAAACCTTGCGCCGTCCCTGCCCCTTTCATCAGGGCTGAGCCGTGTATGACGACATCCACCGAGAAGTTCATACCCGGCCTCGTCATCCGCTCGCGGTCTCTAACAACGCCGAAGCCAGCCATCGCAAAAAGCTTCCCAAACCTGCAGCACGCATGGGCGGCGGCTGCGGAGCATAGCCAAGACGCCATTCTGCTCGCCGATGCGGGCGATCCGGCGCTGCCGCTGGTCTATGTCAATCGCGCTTTCGAGGAAATCACCGGCTACACGCGCGATGAAGCCATCGGCCAGAATTGCCGCTATCTCCAAGCCGGCGATCGATCACAGCCAGAAATCACAGCGATCCGCGACGCGATCCGCAATCTCAAGCCCGTCTCCGTCACGCTGCGCAACTATCGCAAAGACGGCGCGCTGTTCTGGAACGCCCTGCAATTGCAGCCCGTTTTCGACGCCGACGGCGTGGCGACGCATATCCTGGGGCTGGCGCGCGATGTCACCAAGGTTCATAGCATCGCCGATCAGCTCGATCAGGCGCAGCATCTCGACAACCTCACGAATGTCCTCAACCGCTACGCCTTCGTCGAGCGTCTGGACGCCCTTCTCGTCTCCCGCACCGCTCTCCCCCTCGTAGTCAAGGTTGATATCGGGGGCTTTCACGCCATCAACACCAGCTACGGGTTCGACATTGGCGACTCCCTGCTCCGGGAGGTCGCGGAGCGCCTGACGCGTATCGGCTGCAACCTGGTGGGCCGCACTGGCAGCGACGAGTTCGCCGTCGCCTGCCTGGTCTCGAGCCGTGAAGATGCGCAAGGCTGGCTCGGGCGCATCTCGGCCGCGCTTCAAGCGCCCTACAGGCTGCCGGGCGCCGCCATTGAAGTCGCTTTCGCGACCGGCTTCGTCATCGGCGAGGCCGACGCCAACGGCCTGACCCTCGTGCGTCAGGCCGCAACTGCGCTACACCACTCTGAATCGGACCTCTTGAAAGGCGTCTGCGAGTTCGATCTCGAAGACGATGCGCGGGCCCGCAAGCGGCTGCAGCTCACACGAGAACTCAAGAACGCGCTGCCGCTCAACGAACTCCGCCTGCACTACCAGCCGAAGGTCGATCTCACCACAGGCGCCATCATCGGCGCCGAGGCGTTGCTGCGCTGGGAGCATGGTGTGTTCGGCCTGCAGAGCCCGGACAAATTCATCGGCTTGGCGGAGGAAACAGGTCTCATACTCGACTTGGGCGATTGGGTGCGCCGCGAAGCGGCGCGGTTTGCAACACGGATTAATGCGCGCCGTGCGCGCCCATTGCGCTTTTCAGTGAACGTATCGACGATCGAGCTGACGCACCGCGACTTGGTTGCCTCCATCAACGCCGCCCTGGAGGAAAGCGGCGCCGAGCCGTCCTGGCTCGCCCTGGAGATCACCGAATCTCTAATGACCGAAGACACCCCTGAGCTGCTGGAGATGTTCAAACGCCTGCGAAAGCTCGGCGTCGGGCTGTCCATCGATGATTTCGGCACCGGTTACGCGAACTTCCAGTATCTCGACCGCTTCCCCCTCACCGAGATCAAGATCGACAAGCACTTTGTCGGCGGCCTGCAGAGCAGCGCCACCAAAAGAATTGTGGTTCAAGCGATCATCGATCTCGGCCGCGAGCTCGGCATCGACGTCGTCGCCGAGGGCGTGTCGTCCGATCTCGAACGCAAGGCCTTGCAGATGATGAACTGCCCCTACGGACAAGGTTTCCTCTTCCACCGCCCACTCGATCCCGCCGCGTTCGCCCATAGCGTCGAGCACAGGTGAAAACGATGGCGTGCGAACGGCCGCCGCCTTTAGCCGCCGTCTAGGCGACCGGCCGCGCGCGACAGGGCAATGCTGGCGAGCCCTATTCCCACTCGATTGTTTCGCGAAAGGATATCGCTCTGTTTTCGTGCATTTTTTCGTAAGGCGAAAAACAAACGACCGACATTTCCTCCGTCGCGCATTTCCGCTTGGTCGCAAATGTTGGCGAAGGATCACAAAGCCCGCACCAGCAACCGTAACCGCATCGCGCTCGCTTCACCCGACGTTCATCGCGCGAGCTCTCTGCACGCTTATTTCGGCGGCAAGCTCTCGACGTATACCTTTGCTGCCTCAAGCCACGCTTTGAAATTTTTGCCGTTACATTCTCCTTCATCGACGAAATAGAAGCCAGGCATCTTTCGTTCGCCCATAGTCACGACAACGCCGCCACGGAGCTTGCTGGCTGCCGGGTTCGCCTTGCCAATGCGAAACATGAAACGGCCGGCGCCGGCTTTGGTGCGGTCGACGCCGCAAACCATGTTGCCGTTCAGCAAAAAGCAGACGCCGCCCATCATTCGTTTCTCTGTTACGTGCTTCCCGCCGCCAAGCGCGTCGCGCAAACGCATGGCCAGCACTTCGTCATAGGCCATGCGTCCGCTCCCACGTCAGACTTGCCAAGCCCTCACTTATCATATAGCCACTTCGCTATGCAATCGACGTTCGATAGTGAAGTTGCGGAAGTGCGGCGGCAGTTCGATGCTGCGCCAGAACTCGTTTTCGAGGCCTTCGCCAATGCGGAGAAAGCCTGGCGCGGCGCATTTGACGGGCTCGTGCGGATATTCGCGGAGCGCACCTAGCCGTGGCTGTTCAATATACAGAGGCGCTCGATCGCACATTTCACGCGCTTGGGGACGCCTCGCGCCGGCGCATGCTGGCGACGCTTCGCGAACACGGCCCCTGCACTGCGGGCGAGATCGGCCAAATATTCGAGAGCGCGCAGCCGACCATCTCAAAGCATCTTCGCGTACTGGAAGAGGCTGAGCTTGTACGCCGCAAAGTCGATGGCCGCCGCCATGTTTTCTCGCTGGCGCCGGCGCGCGCGCGGCAGGCGCAAAAGTGGATGGAGCGCCACCTGACCTTCTGGGAAGGCAGCCTCGACCAACTTGAAGACGTAATCGAAGAATTGAAACGCGCCCAAGGGAGCAAGAAAGATGAGTGATCTGCCGACCTATGTCCTGGAGCGAAGCTTCACCGCACCGCGCGAACTCGTCTGGCATGCATGGACGGACGAAAAATTGTTCGCACGCTGGTATGGGCCGAACATCGAAACCATCATCCACCAGCAAGATCTGCGCGCTGGCGGCGAGTGTCGTATTGAGATGCGCATGGGCGGTAGTTCGAGCTACCAGACGCTCACCTACCTGGAAGTCAGCCCGCCCTCGCGACTGGTTTTTCTCAACGCCAATGCCGACGGGACTTGGAAGCCGGCCGCGAACGCGCGCATGCCCGATTGGCCGCGGAACCTGCTGACAACCGTGACCCTTGCGCAGGCCGGCGCGCAAACTCAGCTTCGTCTCGAATGGGCGCCTCACGAAGCGAGCGAAGCCGAGATTGCTTGCTTTGCGGCGGCCATGAACAACATGGGCATGGGTTGGAACGGCGGCATGGATATCCTCGCAACGATCCTCGCCGAGCTTCAAATCACCAAGCCTTAAACGGCGACAGTCAGGCTAACGACTCTCGCGCGACGACAATTTTTGCGGCGCCACGCTCAACTTAGATGGCCGCGCTGCTGACGGCGCACGCTTGCGCCATCAGTACAATGCTTCACTCGACCGCCCCTGCAGCGATTTTGCGATTCATGAAGGCCTTCGGCGCCGTCCAGGTACCGGGCATGAAGCGGTTCGCCCAGCGGCAGACTTCCTGGAGGATCGGCAGCATCGCTTCACCCTTCTCAGTGAGCCGGTACTCATATCGAGGCGGATTTTCCTGGTAGGCGCGGGCTTTGATTACGCCTGCCGCAGCGAGTTTGTCCAAGCGATCCGCCAAGACGCTCGTGGTGATCTTCTCCGGCGAATTCAGAAATTCGCCGAACCGCGACTTGCCATTCAAAAGGTCGCGTACAACGACCAGTGACCAACGATCGCCAACCACGTCCAACGTCGTCGCGATTGGGCACCCTGAACGGGATTTTTGCGTGCGCTTGCTATTCATGGGGTCAAAGATGACCGGGTCACTTGCCAACGGCAAGTCACCCCAGTAGAACTCACTTGCAATTTACAAGTCACTGGAGGGATGACTATGATTGAAGGTGGATGCCTGTGCGGCCGGGTTCGGTTTCGCATCGAAGGCGAGCCGCTTATGAGCGGGCGTTGCTGTTGCCAAGCCTGCCAGAAGCTCAGCGGCGCGGGAAACACCGAAAACATCGCCTTCGCCGAGAGCGCGTTCGCCGTGGAAGGCGAGACCGCCAGCTACAATTGGGCCGCCGACAGCGGCGGCGCCGTAACCACAAGCTTTTGCCCGCATTGCGGATCGCCGCTCTTCGGCAAGAGCACTTCAATGCCTGGCATGCAGATGGTTCGGGCTGGCGCCTTGGATGATCCGAGCGTCTACGCGCCTCAGATGATGGTGTACGCGAAACGGCGACACGCCTGGGTGCAGCACGATGAGAGGCTGCCCGCTTTCGACATGATGCCCCCCACCGGCGGCTGAACGCGCCGCTTCACAGCCCGCCGATATGCGCGCTGGCGTAGCCCTTCGGCGAACCAATCGGGAATGCGTCAGCGCTTGGCAATCCATCCTTCGATGGATTGCCGGTAGGCTTAGTCTGCGCCAATCAAGGTTCGACTTCGGCGTGCAGCATCGCAGCAATCTGGTTGCGTGATGTTACGCCGATCTTCGAAAGGACCTTGTGAACGTGATCTTTCACGGTAGCGACGCTGATGGAGAGCTCGCCGGCGATGGCGTTGTTGGAAAGGCCCCGCGCGAGCCTTGCGGCCACCTCACGCTCACGGGGGCTCAAACTCGCCAAAACTGGCGCCGCGGACGGCAGGGGTCTCGCCACGACCATGGGTGCGCCCAGAGTCTCAATTGCTCGCATATCGATGGTGATTTGAAAGCGGCCAGCCGCTATCGCGCCCAAAGACGACAGAGCCGTCCAAGGCGCGCAAGATCCGCGTTCCGCGCAGAGCGACGTGAGTGCGGCGCGCAAATGACCAAGGTCGTGATCGGTTATCATCGCCAAGCTTCGTGAAAGAGGAAATTCATGTCCGATACGCCACCTACAGTCGCCCATTTCTTTCGAGCCATGCAAGCCGGATCAGCCGCAGCGCAGGACATGGAGCGCCTGTTCAGCGAGGACGCGACCTACGTCGAGCCTTTCAGCGGACAACCGATCACGCACAACGGCAAGAGCGCGATCATGGCGGCAATGCGCCAGGGTTGGCAGAACCCACTTCCAGATATGACGATCAGTCTCGACCGGGTCGATGTAGCCGGCGAGCATGTGACAGTCGCCTGGACCTGCCGTTCGCCCGCCCTGCCCGGCGGCGAGGGACACGGGGTTAACCTGTTCACCTTGAAGGATGGAAAAATCTCGCGGCTCGAAACCCGTTTCGCGTGAAGTCGAAATACACGGGCGGTAGGGAGGTAACCTTTCGCCTCCCTGCCCCGAAGTCTTCTGCGAGCGCCGAAATGGCGCAGCCGCATCGCAGGAGCTTACATGATCATCGTCCGCCGCTTCCTTTTCCTCATCGCCGTGGCGGTCGCCCTGCCGGGCGCCGCGTTCGCGGCTGAGTTTCGCGCCTTCGATCAGGCGGCATTTGCAGCGGCGCAGAGCGCGGGGCGGCCGATCCTCGTCGAGGTGGCAGCCGATTGGTGTCCCACCTGCCGGGCCCAAGCCCCCATCATTCGCGAGACCGCCGCCGATCCGGCGTTCGCAAACATGATCGTCTTCCGCATCGACTTTGACAGCCAACGCGACGCCTGGCGTGGGCTCGGCGCACGCCGGCAATCGACCCTGATTGCGTTTGCGGGCGCACGCGAAACAGATCGCGCGGTGGGCGTCACCGATCAACGCCGCATCGCCGCTTTGATGCGCTCCGCCGTTCAATGACGCTGCTGACGCCCCTTCTCGCCTTTCTCGCGGGCGTGCTGACAATCCTGTCGCCCTGTGTGCTGCCGCTCGCGCCCATTCTCGCGAGCGGCGCTATGGCGCAGCACCGCTTCGGCCCCGCAGCGCTGGCGCTTGGTCTCGCGGCTTCGTTCTCGCTGGTGGGGCTATTCGTTGCGACCATCGGCTACGCCATTCGTCTCGACAATGACACGCTGCGCCTCGCAGGCGCCGCGGTCATGCTTGGCGTCGGCGCCGTGCTCGTCGTGCCGCGGTTTCAGTTGGCGTTCGCCGGCGCGGCGGCGCCGCTCAGCAATTGGGCAAATGCACGAACGGCCGGCTATGCAGGCGCGGGGCTCTGGGGCCAGGCAGGCCTTGGCGCGCTGCTGGGCATTGTCTGGGCGCCTTGCGTGGGGCCGACCTTGGGCGCGGCGAGCGTGCTGGCGGCGCAGGGCGAAGACCTCGCCGCCGTCGCTTTCGTTATGGCGATGTTTGGATTAGGCGCCGCCATCGTCCTCACCGCGATTGGCTACGGCGCCCGCGCGCTCATCGCGCGCTATCGGGGTCGCCTGCACGCAGTGGGCGAAGGCGGCAAACGCTTTCTCGGTTGGGCGCTGATCGCTGTCGGCGTGCTGGTCTTCTCCGGTCTCGATCGCGCGCTTGAAGCTGCGCTCGTTGCGCTCTCGCCGGACTGGCTCACAGCGCTCACCACACGGTTTTGAGGATGCGAACATGAAACTCACAAGAATCGCTTCTTGGATTCTCGCCGTCGGGTTCGCGGCGGCGCTCGTCTTCATGGTCGGGCTGCCGAAATTCATCGGCCCTTCGCCGAACCCCATCTTCGCGCTGATCGCCGGACGCTCGGGGGTACATCTCTTTGAGCCTTACCTCCGCTATCTCACCGGCGCGGGCGAACTTGCCGCCGCCCTCCTGCTTGTCATTCCGCGCACGCGCTTCTTCGGCGCCCTGATCGCAGTTGGGATCACTGTTGCAGCGATCGCCTTTCACCTCTCGCCCTTCCTCGGCATCGCCATTCCCGCAATGGATCAACTCCTTCCGCTGTTGCAGCAGGGTAAGAGCGTCGCCGAGATCGATGCGATGAACCTTCCGACCGACGGCGGTGGGCTGTTCATGATGGCGCTTGCGTTTCTCGCAATGGCAGCCGCGTTGCTGTGGCTTGAGCGTCCTCGGCCGAAGGCGGCGTGACGTGCGCGGCGCTCGTTGCTGTGGCGTTCTCTGGAACGGCTCGCGCGCCTGGCGCCACGGAGCTACACTTCGACGATGCCGCAAAGCACGATCGTCCGATGACCCGGAGCGAAACCGCCAACGCGCGGCTCATGCCGCTCTTGGCCGCTGCGCGGGCGGGCAATTCCAACGCCTATGCTGCGCTGCTGTCGGCGCTCGCGGCCCTGCTTCGTCCTTTCGTGCGCCGTCACCTCCAAAGGCACGAAAGCGACGTAGAAGACGTGCTCCAGGACGTCCTGCTCGCCATCCATATGCACCGCGAGAGCTATGATGCATCGCGTCAGCCGATGACCGCATGGGTGTACGCGATTGCGCGCTACAAAGTGATCGATCACTTGCGTCGCGAGGGCCTGCGGGCACACATTCCGCTCGACGGCATGGACGATCTCTTCGCGGCGGACACCGCAGATGCGGGCGATGCACAGCGCGACGCGGACGCGCTTGTGGCGCGGCTCCCGGAGCAGCAACGAAGAGCCGTGCGGCTTGTGAAGCTCGATGAACTCTCCGTGCGCGAGGCTGCCGCTGAAACTGGACTGTCCGAAACAGCCGTTAAAGTGAACGTGCATCGCGCGATCAAGAACCTGATGCGCTTCGTGGCGCGGGATGAAAGCAAGTGAAGACCGACGATTTCATTCGTGACTTGGCGTCCACTGCGCCGCCGCTCGCGCCGAAGCGCGGCAGTCTTTTCGTCCATGGGTTCGCGGGGCTGACGTTCGCGTCAGTCGCTTTCATCGGTCTGAGCGGCGTACGGCCTGATCTGGGCGATGCCTGGCTCTCCACTGGCCTCAAAGTGAGCTTCGGCGCGCTCGCGGCGGCGGCGATGGCGCCGCTCATGACGCGCATTGCCGGACAGAGTCTTCACGTCAGGAACGCCATCGTGTGGCCCGCGCTCGTGCTGACTCTCGCGGCGGCCGTTTCCGTTGTCGGTCTCGCAATGACAACGGATGCGATGCGCTGGACGCGTTGGACGGGCAGCGGCGTGCCCGACTGCCTTTGGCAGATTCCGCTGATCGCGGCGCCGATGGGAGCGGCGCTCATCCTGGCGATGCGCCGCTTTGGACCGACGCGTCTGAGCCTCGCCGGTCTCGCGATAGGCGCCGTCGCTGGCGGCCTGGCCGCGATACCCTATTCTTTGTTCTGCCCGATCGATTTCGCGCCTTACGTGGCGACCTGGTACACAGCTGCCTTTGCAATCTGCGCCGCGCTTGGCGCAACTATGGGCGCGCGCCTGCTCCGCTGGTAAGCAGCGCGCCACGGTTGCGAGCGTCCAATGGGCCGGATGCTTCTAGATCGCGCCGGAGCGCGTCTTCTCGAGGTTGTCCACCTGGCGACGGCGTTTGTCGGGGCCAGCGGTCACGATCCCAGCGCGTCGGCAGGGTCCGACATAGACCGCGCTCTCGATGAATGGCCGTGGCCTCGCGAGGACTTTCTTCACAACGCCCGTTAACGTCGCCGTGGACATCGGCTTTGCGACAATGGCATTGGCGCCAGCGTGTCGAAACCGTTCGGCCTGTGCTGCGGTCAACTGGCCCGAAATGATGAGGACCGGCGCCTTGCGAAGCGAATGATCCAGGGCGCGCCGCAGACCGCACACCCATTGCAGCGCCGCTGTCTCGTTGGCGAGGGACATGAACACCATGTTCGCGCGCGCGCCGCGAAGCCCTTCGAGCGCATACGCTGAATCGCAAAACGTCAGAACGTCGGCGATAGCGGCGTTGCGCAAGAGATCGACGATGATCTGCGCCTCGAACTTGGACGAGGCGATGACCGCCGGTCTCCACTCGCGAACGTCCATGGCGCATGCTCCATGCATCATTGCGGCGATCACGCCGCCG
>JBFWWB010000015.1:0-33078 GCA_050246435.1 Hyphomonadaceae bacterium | reverse complement strand
GACGCTCTTCCGATCTGGGTCGGCGCCAGGCCTGGCGGGAAACGCTGCTGGAGAACCTCGAGGGCGTGGCCGGCGCCACCTCGGGCCGCGAAAGCGCGGCCAAGGTGGAGCTCGACGATGCGCGCCGCGCGCTTTCCGTGCTGGATGAGGATCAACGCGAAGCGCTCGTTCTGGTGGCGGTGGCGGGCTTTTCCTACGACGAGGCCGCCGAGATTTGCGGATGCCGCATCGGCACCATCAAAAGCCGCTTGAGCCGCGCCCGCGCGCGGCTGGACGAGGCCTACGCCAAAGGCCGCCTCGGGGCCGCGCATGCTTCCGGCGCCGGCGCGCTCGACGCCTTGATCGAGGAAGCCCATGCCCGCGCCGCCGGCCGCTAACCGGAACTGGCTCAGCCGATTGAGCCGGGCGCCGCGGGGGTTGCGCGGGCGGCTGCTGCTGGCGTTGGCGTTCGCCATCGGCCCGGTGCTCGCCATCGTGATCTTCCAGGCGGCGCAC
This sequence comes from Hyphomonadaceae bacterium, assembly GCA_050246435.1. Taxonomy (GTDB): domain Bacteria; phylum Pseudomonadota; class Alphaproteobacteria; order Caulobacterales; family Aquidulcibacteraceae; genus JAKFWI01. The sequence continues at coordinate 32,583 of JBFWWB010000015.1, read as the reverse complement.
TCTTATCGCGAGACGGTGGCGCGCAGTCAGGACGAATTGCTCGTTTCCGCCGTGCTCGCCGGCCAAAGCGCGAAGACGACCTTGGAGAAGGGCCGCACGGTGCTTTCCACGCTGCAATCGCTGCGCGCAGTGCGTGATGGCGGCGAGCCATGCCGGGAGGCGCTGCAAGAGGTGAATGCGGGGCTGGCCGAAACGGTCAATCTCGCGTTGCTGGATCCGGAAGGGCAAGTCGTCTGCTCGGCGCAGGACATCGAGCCGGGCTTCACTGCACGCGGCGAGCCTTGGTTTGAGCGCGCGCGGCGCGGCCGGGCCTTCGTCGTCAGCCCGTTGACGGTCGGGCCGCTTTCGCGCGAGCCGGTGGTCATCCTGGCGACGCCGGCGGCGGGCGTCGGCGCGGGGCGCGCCCGCGGCGTGTTGACCTTGTCCATTCGCGTGCGCGCAATCGACCGTGACGGCGCTTCGCGCGGCGGACAACCCGAAATCGCGCTCGCCGACCAAACGGGACAGATTCTGACCGGCCCGCGGCCCGCAGTCGGCGCGGTGCCGGCGAGCTGGATCAAGCATGCGGAGGCCGATCGCGGCTATGTCGGGTTCGTGCGCCGCGCCGATGGCGCGCGCGGCAATGTGGCTGTGGCGCCGCTGATCGGGGAAGACATCTTCGTCGTGCTCTCCAGCCCGACGCCGACCTGGTTCGCCTGGACGCAGCTCGACGTCATTGGGCGTTTGCTCTTGCCGGTGACGATGTTCGCGCTGGCGCTGGCGACGGTGTGGTGGGCGGCCGAACGTCTCGTGCTGCGTTCCGTGCGCGATCTGCGCGCGCTAGCGAGCGCCTATGCGCAGGGCGATTACGCGGCGGCCGCCAGCGCCGATCCCGGCGCGCCGGAGGAATTGCGCGCGCTGCGCCTGGCGCTGATCGACATGGCGGGCCGCATCAATGCGCGCGACACCACGCTCAAGGATGCGCTGGAGGAAAAGCAGACGCTGCTGCGCGAGGTGCACCATCGCGTGAAGAACAATCTCCAGATCATGGTGAGCCTGTTCAACATGCAGCTGCGCACCTTGGGCGACGACGATGGGCGCAAGGCGCTCGAAGAGGCGCGCGCGCGGGTGACGGCGTTGGCGTTGGTGCACCAGGCGCTCTACGAAGGCGACGATCTGCGTACGGTGCATCTGGGCGAGTTCATCGACGGGCTGGTGCGCACGCTGGTGGAGGCGAGCGGCGGCGCGGCCCGGCGCGTCGAGGTGCGCGTTTCGGTGGATGCGCCTCCCGCGCCAGCAGCCCTCGCCGTGCCGCTGGCGCTGTTCGTGGTGGAGGCGACCACCAATGCGCTGAAGCACGCATTTCCCGAGGATCGCGACGGCGTGATCGACATCGCCGTGCGCCACGACCGCACGGACAATCTGATGCGCGTGTCCATCCGCGACGATGGCGTGGGCCTGCGCGCGGGCGGCGGCAACCGCACCGGCGCGTCGTTGATGACCGCCTTTGCGCGCCAGTTGGGCGGGCAGAGCGCTATCGCCGCGGCCCCCGGCGGCGGCGCGCTCGTGACTTTGAGCTTCCCGTTGGAACTGGAAGGGGATGCTCTGGTTTCCTCGCGGAGCGCCGATGCGGCCGCGGCCGCGCCGCAGGAGCCTGAACAGGTAGGCTGAGCAAGCAGGCTGAAAACGGATGAGGGCCGGCGGCCATTTCGGCGCACCGGCCCTCTTTCCGGGACGAGCGGGGAGCGCGCTCTGGGGTTCCGCCATCACCGGCGGATAGCCCGCTCCGGGCTACTAACGCCTCACGCGCCGATTTGTTCCCGGGAATTTCCCTGCGTCAAAAACACCAGCAAGATCAATCCTTGGCGCGCTCCTGATAGGCGCCGTCCTCGGTCGAGACGATCACCCGCGTGCCGACTTCGATATGCGGCGGCACGGATGTCCGCACGCCATTGGAGAGTACTGCCGGTTTGTATGAAGAGGAGGCGGTTTGCCCCTTCACCACCGGCTCGGTTTCTACGATTTCCAGGGCCACCCGCGCGGGGAGTTCGATCGCCAGGGCCTGGCCGTCATGCATGGTGATGTCCACCTGCATTTCCGAGGCGAGATAGGCCGCCTGATCGCCCACCATGTCGCGCGTCAGCGTGACTTGCTCGTAGTTGGAGGGGTTCATGAAGACGTACCCGTCCTCGTCGTCATAGAGGTAGGTATGCTTCACTTCCTCGACGAAGGCCTTCTCCACGCCTTCCGTGGTCTTCACAGTGAGGGTGGTCTTCACCCCATCGGTGATGCGGCGCATGACGATGGTGGTCGTCGGGGTGCCCTTGCCGGGGCGAAAATTCTCGGCGGAAAGAACGACGTAGAGCTTGCCGTCCTCGTGCTCCAATACATTTCCCTTGCGGACTTCGCTTGCGATGACCTTGACCACTCTGCAGCCTTTCCAGCCGCGCGCGGCGCGCGCGTTCGATGAAATTCGGGCCGCGTTCTTAGCGCGCGCCGCGCAAAGCACCAAGCCGGGGCGGATCGAAGGATGACCGAAATGGCTTGGCGGAGCGCGCAAGCGCACGCCGACAGGCGCCCGTTTCTCCTGGCGCGCGCAAAGGCGCTGGCCGCCGTACGCGCCTGGTTTGCGCAGGAAGGCTTCGTCGAAGCCGATCTCGGCGCGCTCGCGCCGAGCCCGGGGGCCGAAACGCATATCGCGGCCTTCGCTGTCGATGGCGGCTATCTGCACACCTCGCCCGAATTCGCGATGAAGACGCTACTGGCGAAGGGTGAGCGGAAAATCTACCGGTTGGGGCATGTGTACCGCCGCGGCGAGAAGGGCCCGCTGCACGCGCCGGAATTCACCATGCTGGAATGGTACCGCGCGGATGCGCCGTACGAAGCGGTCATGCGCGACTGCATGGATATCGTGCGCGTTGCGGCGGCGGCTATCGGGGCGGACGCGCTGCGTTGGCGCGGCGAGGCGGCGCCCATTGCTGCGCCGCCGAAGCGGATTTCCGTCGCCGAGGCTTTCCAGCGCCATGCGCGTGTCGATGTGTTGAGCGGCGCGATGCCCGCGTTCGCGGCGGCGGGATTCGCGCCGCGCGCGGACGATACGTGGTCGGATCTATTCAGCCGCGTGCTCGTGGAAAAGGTGGAGCCTGCGCTCGATCGCGACGCGATGACCTTCCTCTACGAGTATCCGCTGGCCGAGGCGGCGTTGGCGCGCGTGGCGCCGCACGATCCGCGCGTCGCCGAGCGGTTCGAACTTTACGCCTGCGGCGTGGAGCTGGCGAACGGATATGGCGAACTTAACGACGCGGAAGAACAGCGCCGCCGCTTCGCCGCGGCGATGGATGAGAAGGAGAGGCGTTATGGCGAGCGATGGCCCGCGCCGGAGACGTTTCTCGAAGCGCTCGCCCACATGCCGCCGGCGAGCGGCTGCGCGCTGGGGTTCGATCGTTTGGTGATGCTGCTTGCCGGCGCGCGCAGCATCGAGGACGTGCTTTGGTGATCCGCGAACCGCTGCCGGGCGATCATGGCGCGATCCGCGCCGTAGTGCGCCACGCATTCGGCCGGACGGAGGAAGCCGATCTGGCGGAGCGCCTGCGCGCGGACGGCGATAGGCTGGTTGAACTCGTGGCGGCGACGGAGATCGCGTTGCAGGGACACATCCTCTTCAGCCGCCTGCAGATTGGGGAAGCGGTGCGCGCTGCGGCGCTGGCCCCCGTCTCGGTGTTGCCGGCGTTTCAACGCCAGGGGATCGGTGCGGCGCTGATCACGGAGGGCGTCCGACGCTGCGCCGCGTTGGGGCTGGACGCCATCCTCGTGCTGGGCCATCCGGCCTATTATCCGCGCTTCGGGTTTTCCGCCGTCGCGGCGGAAAACTTGGCGGCGCCGTTCTCGGGGCCCGCTTTCATGGCGCTCGAATTGAAGCCCGGCGCGCTCGCCAGCGGCGGGCGCGTGCGCTATGCCGCCGCGTTCGGAGTGGCGTGATGGATCGCGAGGATGAGCTGGGCGAGGTCGCGGCGCGTTACGCGTTTGCGGTGACGCCCGTGCTCGCTGCCCTGATGGACGCACACGATCCGGCTGATCCTATCGCGCGCCAATTCATGCCCGATGCGCGGGAACTGCTTCGCGCACCGGAGGAGTTGAGCGATCCCATCGGCGACGACGCGCATGCGCCAGCGCCCGGCGTCGTGCATCGCTATCCCGACCGCGTGCTGCTGAAGCCGGTGCATGTGTGCCCGGCCTATTGCCGCTTCTGCTTCCGGCGCGAGATGGTGGGTCCCGGCAAGCGCCCGGCGCTCACGCCGAAGGAGATCGAGGCGGCGTTCGCCTATATCGAGGGCCATCCCGAGATCTGGGAGGTGATCGTCACCGGCGGCGATCCATTCCTGCTGTCGCCGCGCCGCGCCGCGGCGCTGACGCGCAGGCTGGAGAGCATCGCGCATGTGAAGGTGATCCGCTGGCACACGCGCATGGCCACGGTCGATCCCGCGCGGATCACCGAGGCGTTCGTGCGCGCGATCCGCAGCGAGAAGGCCGTCTATGTCGCGGTGCACGCCAACCATCCCCGCGAGTTCACGCCGCAGGCGCGCGCAGCGCTGGCGCGCATGGCGGATGCAGGCCTCGCGCTGGTGAGCCAAAGCGTGCTGCTGCGCGGCGTGAATGACGACGTGGATACGCTGGCAGCCCTGATGCGGTCTTTCGTCGAGGCTCGCGTGAAGCCCTATTACCTGCATCATCCCGATCTGGCGCCGGGCACCGCGCATTTCCGGGTGGGCGTTGCGGAGGGCCAGGCGCTCGTACGCGCGTTACGCGATGCGGTTTCCGGGCTTTGCCAGCCGGCCTATGTGATCGACATACCGGGCGGCGTGTCGAAGGCGCTCGCTTCGCCAGGCGATGTGCGTGCGGAAATCGACGGCCATTCCGTGCGCGGGCGGGACGGCCGCTGGCGGCCCTATCCGCCGCGCGTATAATCTGCGAAGGAGCGCCCCTCCGCGGCGAGGCGCGCGATCAACGGCGCGGGCGTGAAGCCTTCTCCTACGCGGCTTTCGTAGCGGCGCAGCTTTTCGAGCACGGCGGGAAGGCTGATCTGATCGGCGTAATAAAGTGGGCCGCCGCGATAAGGCGGCCAGCCATAGCCGTTCAGCCAGATGACATCGACGTCCGAGGCGCGTGCGGCGATGCCTTCCTCGAGGATGCGCGCGCCTTCATTGATAAGCGGCAGCAGGCAGCGATCGAGAATTTCCTCCACGTCTATGGCTCGCGGGGTGCGGCCGTGGCGCGCCATGAAGTCCCGGATGATTCCTTCAGTGACGGGGGAGGGCGCGGGCGCGCGCTTCTCGTCATAGTCGTAGAAGCCGGCGCCGGATTTTTGCCCGAAGCGGCCCTGCTCGCAGAGGATTTCGCGGATCGTCGCGCTGCGCGAGGTCTCCTTGTTCCAGGTGAGATCGAGCCCGGCCAGATCGGAAGTCTGGAATGGCCCCATCGCGAAGCCGAACGCGTAGAGCGCGCGATCGATCGCCCAAGGCGTTGCGCCTTCAAGCAGCAAGGCGTCGGCCTCGCGCCGGCGCGCGGCGAGCATCCTGTTGCCGACGAAGCCGTAGCAGACGCCCACGGGCACGGCGATCTTGCCGATCCGTCGCGCCAGCTGCATGGCGGACGCCACGGCGTCCTTCGCCGTTTGCGCACCCCGCACCACCTCGATCAAGCGCATCACATTGGCGGGGGAGAAGAAGTGCAGGCCGATCACGTCTTGCGGCCGTTGCGTCGCCGCGGCGATCTCGTTGAGGTCGAGATAGGAGGTGTTCGTCGCCAGGATGGCTCCGGGTTTCATGCTGGCGTCGAGCCGGCGAAAGATGTCCTGCTTCACATCCATCCGCTCGAAGGCCGCCTCGACCGCCAGATCGCACCTGACCAGATCCTCAATGCGATCGGCGCGAGTGACGAGCGCCTGGCGGCGCTGCGCTTCGGAGGCGCTCATACGGCCGCGTTGGGCGGCGCTTTCATAAGTGCTGGCGATAACGCCTAGGCCGCGGTCGAGAGCCTGTGCGCTCGCGTCCGTCAACCGCACCGGGATGCCGGCATTGGCGAAGCACATGGCGATACCCGCGCCCATCGTGCCGGCGCCGACGACGCCGACAGTCTCGATCGTCCGGGCGGGCGCATCGGCGGGGATGTCGTCGATCTTCCAGCAGGCGCGTTCGGCGAAGAACACATGGCGCAAGGCGGGCGCTTGCGGCCCGTTCTGCAACTCGGTGAACAGCCGGCGCTCCTCGCGGAGGCCGTCCTCGAATGGCCGCTCCACCGCCGCCTCGATCGCGCGGATCGCACACTCCGGCGCAAGGTAGCCGCGGAATTTGCGCGCATTGGCTTTGCGGAAGTCGGCGAAGAGTTCCGGTCTGCCGCGCGACTCGTCAATTTTGTCTTCGATGTCGCGCACGCGGCGCAGCGGCGCGCCTTCGTCCGCGATGCGCTGCGCGAACGCGATCGCCGCCGCGCGCAACCCGGCGTCCGGCGCCAGCGCATCGGCGAGACCCATTTCCAAACAACGCGCGGCGGGCGCGTGGGCGCCGCTCGTGATCATCTCCAGCGCTGGCGCGACGCCGATCAAGCGAGGCAGGCGCTGCGTGCCGCCGGCGCCGGGGATCAAGCCGATATTCACCTCCGGCAGTCCGCAGCGCGCGCCTTGCGCCATGATGCGGTAGTGCGCGGCAAGCGCTGTCTCCAGACCGCCGCCCAGCGCCGCGCCGTGAATCGCGGCGATGACTGGCTTGGGCGAGGATTCGATTGCCGCAAGCACCTCCGGCAGAGATGGCGGAAGGGGCGGCTTGCCGAACTCCGTGATGTCGGCGCCGGCGATGAAGGTGCGCCCGGCGCACATCAAAACGATGGCCTTGATGCGAGGATCGGCGTTCGCTGCGCGCACCGCATCCACGAGGCCCTGGCGCACACGGGCGGATAAGGCGTTTACGGGCGGCGCATCGAGCGTGATGACCCCGACCGCGCCGTCATGCGCGAGATCGATCACGTCATTGATCGCGGCCACGGCCTCCCTCCATGTTGCCAGCGCTTGTTATGGGCGCTCGGCGTAGAGGCGCCTAGGCGTGCGTTTCGACCACGTGGAGGCCGCATTCCTTGCTGTCGGACAGTTCCCACCACCAGCGTCCGGCGCGGGGATCCTCGCCCGGGCGGATTGCGCGCGTGCAGGGATCGCAGCCGATGGAGGGATAGCCGCGCGCATGCAGCGGATTGATCGGCACGTCGCGTGCGGCGCAATAGGCCAGCACGTCCTCCCAGGTCCAATCCGCGAGCGGGTTGAACTTGGCGAGCCCGTGGGCCTCGTCCCATTCCTCTTCCGGAAGATCGGTGCGCGTCACGGATTGATCGCGCCGCTGCCCGGTGACCCAACCGCCCTTGCCGGCAAGCGCGCGCTTCAGCGGCTCTACCTTGCGGATGCCGCAGCATGCCTTGCGCAGCTCGAGGCTTTCGTAAAAGGCGTTCGCGCCGTGATCCTTCACGTAAGCCGCCACCGCCGTGGGCTCCGGCCGGTAGAGTTCGACATCGTAGCCGTAGCGCGCCTTGATCTTGGGGATCATCCCCAGGGTCTCTTCGTGCAGGCGCCCGGTCTCCAGGCTGAAGATGGAGATCGGCAGTTTCTCGGAGAGGATGATGTCGGTGAGCACCATGTCTTCCGCGGAAAGGCTGGAGGCGAGCGTCAGCGGCGCACGCCCCGCAGCGGCGCGCGCCAGCAGCGCGTGAACCCGTTCGGCTTTGGCGGTGAGGGCTTGATCCATCAGGGCTCCTCCTCGGCTTGGCCCAGCGCCTTGATCTGCGCCCGCAGCCGGGCGTTCTGGCGTTCGAGCTCGGCGATGCGCGCCTCATATTCCTCGATCAGCGCGGCGGCATGGATATCATCTTCCTGGTCGCCGGTTTCGTATTTCTGAACCCAAAGGCGGATCAGGTTCGGCGAAAGGCGTGTGCGCGCGGCGATCACGTTCACCGGCTCGCCCGCCTGATAGGCCTGGATCACTTCGCGGGTGACCTCGGCGTTATAGGGCCGGCGCGCCGCCGCGCGGATCATGCCCGCGGCCACCGTGGCGTTGGTGCCGCGGTCGATCAGGATGAAGCCGCCCATGTCGTGGTTGGCGTCGTAGGGATCGAACGGGATAGGCCGGTCCGCCTTGATCGTGCAGGCCGCAATCTCGTTGAGACCCACGAAATCGGCCGGCAGCCGCTCCAGGGTGTTCACGTCGACCTTGTGGTCGATCTCGCTGACATGCGCGGAAATGAGGTTGGCGCCGATCTTCAGCCAGTAGGAGCGGCCCAGCAGCAGTGAGGCGTCGGCCATCCAGACGAGCATCGTCTCGAACTGATCGGCGACGGCGGGCGGATCGTCAGCCGTCGCGATAACGTCGCCGCGGCTGATGTCGATTTCGTCCTCGAGCGTGACGGTGACGGAGCGGCCCGCCCCGGCGCGCGCCAGATCGCCGTCACGCGTGACCACGCGGGCGACGCGGCTCGTGCGTCCGGAAGGGAGAATGCGCACGCGATCGCCGGGGGCGACGATCCCAGAAGCGATCAGCCCGGCGTATCCGCGGAAATGCTGATCAGGACGGCTCACCCATTGCACCGGCATGCGGAAAGGGCCAGAGCCCAGCCCTTCATCACTCAGCGGCGCCGTTTCCAGCACCTCGAGCAGGGTGGGGCCTTTATACCAGGACGCGTTGTCACCGCGTTCCTTGACGTTGTCGCCCTTCAGCCCGGAGAGCGGAATGGCGGTGATGTCGTCGAGGCCGATCTTGCGGGCGAAGGCGCGGAACTCGGCTTCGATGTCGTCGAACGTCTCGCGCGACCAATCCACCAGGTCCATTTTGTTGACGGCGAGCACTACGCGTTTGATGCCGACAAGGGAAACCAGGAAGGCGTGGCGGCGCGTCTGCGTGAGCACGCCTTTGCGCGCATCGATGAGCACCACGGCGAGATCGGCCGTCGAGGCGCCGGTCACCATGTTGCGGGTGTATTGCTCGTGGCCGGGCGTATCGGCGACGATGAATTTCCGCTTGTCGGTCGCGAAGAAGCGATAGGCGACGTCGATCGTGATGCCTTGCTCGCGCTCGGCCGCCAGGCCGTCCACGAGCAGCGCGAAATCGAGATCGCCGCCTTGCGTGCCGACCTTTTTAGAGTCGCGCTCCAGCGCCGCCAACTGATCCTCGAAGATCATCTTCGAATCGTAAAGCAGCCGGCCGATCAGCGTGGACTTGCCGTCGTCCACGCTGCCGCAAGTGATGAAGCGCAGCAGGGTCTTGTTTTCCTGCTGATCGAGATAGGCGTCGAAATTGGCGGCTATTGCGGTTTGCGCCATGTCAGCTCGCCATGCCGGGGGCCAGCGGAGCGTCATCTTCCTCGCTGTCCGCGTCCAGCGCGCGCGGCGCCTCTTCTGCATCGCCGCCGAAGCCTTCGGCTGCAGCGATGAGACGGAGCAATTCCGCCAAGTTGACCGGCATCAGAAGTAACCCTCGCGCTTCTTCTTCTCCATCGAAGCCGATTGATCGTGATCGATCACGCGGCCTTGGCGCTCGGAAGACGTGGAAAGCAGCATTTCCTCGATGATTTCGGGCAACGTCTCGGCTTCGCTCTCGATCGCGCCCGTCAGCGGATAGCAGCCGAGCGTGCGGAAGCGCACCTTTTTCATCATCGGCTTCTCGCCGGGATGCAGGCGCATGCGCTCGTCATCCACCATGATCAACGCGCCGTCGCGATCGACCACGGGGCGGACGGCCGCGAAATAGAGCGGCACGATCGGGATGTTCTCTTTGTAGATATATTGCCAGACGTCGAGTTCCGTCCAATTCGACAACGGGAACACGCGGATGGATTCGCCTTTGTGTTTCTGGGCGTTGTAAAGGCGCCAAAGCTCCGGACGCTGGTTCTTCGGGTCCCAGCGATGGTTGGCGGAGCGGAAAGAGAAGATGCGTTCCTTCGCGCGGGATTTTTCCTCGTCACGCCGTGCGCCGCCGAAGGCTGCATCGAAGCCGTATTTGTCGAGCGCCTGCTTCAGGCCTTCGGTCTTCCAGATATCGGTGTGGCGGGCGGAGCCGTGATCGAACGGATTGATATTCTGGGCGACCGCATCGGGGTTGCGGTGGACGAGCAGTTCGAAGCCCAAATCCTGCGCCGTCTTCTCGCGCATCTCGTACATGGCGCGGAATTTCCACGTCGTGTCGACGTGAAGCATCGGAAACGGAGGCTTCGAGGGATAGAACGCTTTCACAGCCAGGTGCGCCATCACGGCGCTATCCTTGCCGATCGAATAGAGCATCACCGGCTTTTCGCACTCGGCGGCGACTTCGCGCATGATGTGCAGGCTTTCAGCCTCGAGCCGCTCAAGGTGCGTGAGCCGCTCGGCGCTGGGCTGCAAGATGGCTTCGGGGCGCTCGGCGAGCGCGGCTTCGGATTTCGGCAAGGTTCGGTTTCCCACGCGCCGGCGGGGCGCAGTCCCGGGCTTGGCCTCAAGTAGCGCGCACGGCGCCCACGCGAAAGGCGGACCGGGGCGACTTTCCTTAAACGGAGGGGATAGCAGGGCTGAGCAGTGAGGCGCGCAGCGCCGGGGCTTGAATGCGGGCCGGCGCACGCTTAGGCGGGGCGCGGTGGCGAACAAGCACTTCGTTTTCCGCGCGGACGCCGGCGCAGCCCTCGGGGGCGGGCACGTCATGCGCTGCCTCACGCTCGCGCACGCGCTGGCGCGGCGCGGCGCGGTATGCCGCTTCGTGAGCCTGCGCGGTTCGGACGCCTATGCGCCGGCGCTGGCCGCGTCCGGTTTCTCGACAAGCTGGGTAGACAATGCACTGGACACCGCCGAGGCGGCGAACGCCATGGGCCGCGCCGATGCGGTTATCGTGGATCATTACGACCTCGGCGCTCAGGCGGAGGCGGCGTTTCGCCAGAGCGGCGGCAAGATCATCGCCATCGACGATTTGGCCGATCGCGCGCACGCCTGCGACGTTCTGATCGATCACACGCTGGGGCGCACGGCGCGCGATTACGCCGGGCGGGTTCCCGAAGAAGCGCGCCTGCTGCTAGGGCCGCGCTACGCGTTCGTGCGGCCGGAATTTCAACAGGCCCGGACCCATGCCTTGGCGCGCCGGCGGGCCGACGGCCCCGTGCGGCGCATCCTGGTTTCGATGGGGCTGACGGATGTCGGCGGCGTCAGTCTGCCGGCTGTGGAGGCGGCGCTCGCCGCCGCGCCAGGCGCGGCGGTAGACGTCGTGCTGGCGGCGCAGGCGCCCAGCCGGGCGGCCCTGGAGGCGCGCGCGGCGATCGAGCCCCGGGTGCGCGTATTGCCGGCGAACGCCGACATGTGCGCGCTCATGGCCGAGGCCGACATGGCGATCGGGGCGGGCGGCACGACGGCGTGGGAACGGTGCTGTCTGGGTCTGCCCAGCGTTGTGCTCGTCGTGGCCGAAAACCAGGTGTTGAACGCTGGACGGCTGGCGGCCGCTGGCGCGATCCTGCTGGCGGAAGGCGAAGCGGGGCTCGCCGCCGCCGCCGCCGAACTCGCGGGGAACGCTGCGGCGCGCCACGCGATGAGCGGGAAGGCCGCAGCCCTGGTGGCCGCGGACGGCGCCGATCATACCGCCGACATTTTGCTGCATAGCCTGGGCGGCCTCCCGGCGGCGCGGCGCGGTGCGGTGTTCTTCGACCGCGACGGCGTGCTCAACGTGGACCACGGTTATGTCAGCGAGCGGGCGCGGTTCCAGTGGATGCCCGGCGCGCGCGAGGCGGTGAAGCTCGCGAACGAAGCCGGCCTCTATGCTTTCGTCGTGACCAACCAATCGGGCGTTGGGCGCGGCAAATACACCGAAGAAGACGTGCGCGCGCTGCACGATTTCATGGCCGAGGAGCTGGCGGAGGTTGGGGCGCGGATCGACGCCTTCAGCTATTGTCCGGACCACCCCGAGGCCGAGATCGCGCGCTACCGCCGCGTTTCACCACGGCGAAAACCCGCGCCCGGCATGCTCCTGGACCTGATCGCGGAATGGCCGGTGGACACGGCGCGCAGCCTGATGGTGGGCGATAAGGCGAGCGATATGGCCGCCGCCGCCGCCGCCGGCGTGCGCGGCGAGCTTTATGAAGGCGGCCCGTTGGATGCTTGGCTGGCGGCGCGCCTGCCGGCCTAAGTCGAGCCGGTCACGGTGAATTTGCGCGCCTCCAGGCGCACGACGCCGGCATCCTCCGTCGGCATCTCGATGCGCAGCGGCGCGAACACGCCGTCCTGGCGCGGCGCGAACAGGAAAGTGAGCGTCGCCGGCTTCACCGGATCGCGATAGCCGGCGATCGGCGTGTATTGCACGCTGCAGCGATACGCCTGACCAGACCAGGCCGGCGTCGACACTTTTTCCCGCCCAGCCGGGGCCAGCGCCATATCGAACAGGGCCCGGCCGTCGAACACCCGCAGGGTGCGCTGGCAGGGTTGATCAGCGCCTGGGGCAAGGGCCGCCGCCACGAAGAAGGAAAGGAAATCGATCGCGCCTTCCTTTTGCGCCGCCGAGGCCGGCGGTTCGCCCAGCGACATCGCGGGCGAAGCGGTCGTGGTGACGGCTGCGCCGTCGAAAGCGACCTTCACCAACCGATTGCGGCGACCGCCTTGGTGCTCGTAGGCCGCCGGCAGCAGGCGTGTCGCGGCGACTGCGCCATTGGCGGCGTAGCGGTAATCCTGCTTGTCGCCCACGAGCGTGCGCGCCAGCCCGCGCGAGCGGCGCGTGGCGGTGGCTTCGTAGCGTTCCCCGCGCACGGCGAAACGCAAATCGAAATCACCCTGCAGCGGCCCGATATGAACGGTGTAGGCGGCGGTGAAGACGCGCTCTTCTTGCGCTGCGCTCGCCGCCACGCCGGCGCCCAACAGCGCGCACGCCAAAGCTGCAATCCTAAGTGAACGATGCATCGGTTTCCTTCGCCTGGCGAAGCGCCGCCAGACGCCCGTGGTTCCGCCCATCGCGCCGGAACAAGGCCAAGAAAACGTGGCCAGGACATGGCGGGGAGGCGGGCGGTGGTGGGCGCGCCAGGGATCGAACCTGGGACATCTACCGTGTGAAGGTAGCGCTCTCCCGCTGAGCTACGCGCCCCCGTGCGGGGCGGAGAGCAATGCTGGAGCCGCGCCGCGGCGTCAAGCTGCGCGCGAAGGGGTCAAGGCGCGCTTGAGCTCGCGCGTCCGTTTCCAAGAGTTCACGAAAATGCGGCTTGTCGGCCCGTGCGGCGCACGCTTAGTTAGCCATGCTGAGAGGGCGTCAGGGACATCGCGGCGCGATGTTCCTCTTTGGTGGAAACCGCATGACGGTGGTCGTCAAACCTCTCGCGGGTCCGCGTGATGACGCGGTCCATTTGCTGATCGAGAGACTGTTCGCCCGGGCGCTTCGCGCGCGGCGGGGCGGCCGTTTCCCAGCACTGGCTTGATGGCCGGGGATTCGGGGCAGGGGCTAGGTCTGCGTGCGCTGTTGCACGCGCTTTTCTGACGGGCGTCGAACGCGCCCGCATCAGGAGGTCGTTCGGTAATGGAAGCAGATTTTTGCAATGTCGATGGCGCGCGACGCCTGAAGTCGAAGATCGAGGATTATTGGCGCGATCGGGGGTTCGACGTCGATATCAAGCTTGTTGACGCGGGTTTTATGGCCGCGATGCGGTCGGCGCGGACGGATGTGCGCAGCGATATGGTGAACGGCATGCCGCGCCGGCGCAGAGAAGCGGAGGAGGCCGCGCGGCGCCGGCTAGCGTGAGGATTGCGGTGCGAGGAGCCGCCGCGCGACGGCGGCGAGCTCTTCGTAATCGTCGATGAGGAGGCGCGCGAACGCGCCGGGATTTTCGGCATAGCCGAAGCGCACGATCACCGTCGCCACGTCCGCGGCTTCTCCCGTCTGCGCGTCGACGATCGTGTCGCCGACGAAGATCGTCCGCCGCGGGTCGCCGCCTGCGCGCGCCACCGTTTGCAACAGATGATCGGGATGCGGTTTGCGCATCGGCACGCTATCGGCGCCCACGATCGCGGCGAAGCGCTGTGCGAGCCCTAGGGCCTTCAGCAATTGCGTTGAGAGGTCGGTGCGCTTGTTCGTACAGATCGCCAGCCGCGCGCCGGCCTGCTCCAAAGCGTCGAGCGCCGCGAGCGCGCCGTTGAACGGGCGGCTCGCTCTGGCGATGTCGCTTGCGTAGACTTCCACGAGGATGGCGGTGAGCGCCGCGAGGCGCTCTTCGTCGATCGCCGCGCCGGCCGCTGCCAGCGCCTGCGCGAGCATTGCGCGCGCGCCATGGCCTACATAGCGCCGCGCCGTTTCCGCCGGGGGATGCGCCACGCCCTCCATGTCCAAGACATGGTTGAGCGCGCGCAGCAGATCGGGCGCGGTGTCGACGAGGGTGCCGTCGAGATCGAAAACGACGAGAGCGCCCGCCAACGGATCGGTCATCGCGCCCTTCTCGCAGGCCGCACGCCTTTGGGCTAGAAGAAGCGTCAGGGATTCGAGCATTCCGGAGAGCAGGGCCGCATGAACGCGCCGCGCGCCGCCGTCATCCTCGCCGCCGGCCGCGGCGAGCGTATGAAATCGGCATTGCCAAAAGTTTTGCACAAGGTGGGCGGAAAGCCGCTGCTGGACTGGATCGGCGATCTCGCGCGCGACAGCGGCTGCATGCGCACGGTTGTGGTCATTTCCCCGCGCGCGCCGGAGGTGCGGGCGCATCTGGAAAAGCGCGGCGCGACGTTGGCGCTGCAAGAAGAGCCGCTGGGCACCGCGCACGCGGCGCGCAGCGCGGAAGCGGCGCTGCGTGATTTTTCCGGCGACGTGGTCGTGCTGCTGAACGATACGCCGCTGATCCGCCCCGAAACCGTGGATGCGCTGTTTAAGGCGCGTGACGACGCCGATCTCGTGCTGCTGGCGTTCGAGGCGGCCGACCCGACCGGCTATGGCCGCCTCGTCCGCACCGGCGATGGGCAAGTCGAGGCGATCGTGGAGCACCGCGACGCTACGGCCGAGCAGCGCCAGATCACGCTGTGCAATTCCGGCGTGATGGCGGCGGACCGCGCGCTGCTGTTCGATCTGCTGTCGCAGGTGCGCAACGATAACGCCAAAGGCGAATACTACATCACCGACATCGTGGCGCTCGCGCGCGCGGCGGGAAAGCGCGTGCGCTACGCCGTGGCTGCGGAAGCAGAGCTGATGGGGGTCAATTCGCGCGCCGAGCTGGCGGAGGCGGAGGCGGCGTTCCAGCAGCGCATGCGCGCGCGCGTGCTGGATCAGGGCGTCACGTTGATCGCGCCCGATACGGTTTTCTTCGCGCATGACACCGCCATCGAGCAGGACGTGACGATCGAGCCGCATGTGGTTTTCGGGCCTGGCGTTCATGTAGGGGCCGGCGCGATCATCCATGCTTACTGCCACATCACGGAGGCGACGATCGGCGCGCAGTCCGAAATCGGCCCGTTCGCGCGCCTGCGCCCAGGCGCGCGGCTCTCCGCGCACGTCAAGATCGGCAATTTCGTAGAGGTGAAGAACGCGACCTTTGGTGAGGGCGCGAAAGCTTCGCACCTTGCTTATGTTGGCGATGCGAGCGTCGGCGCCCGTGCGAACCTCGGGGCCGGCGCCATCACCTGCAACTACGACGGCTTCGACAAGTTCAACACGGTGATCGGCGAAGGCGCCTTCATCGGCTCGGATACGGCGCTGATCGCGCCGGTTTCGGTGGGCGCGGGCGCTTTCACCGCCGCGGGCTCGGTGATCACCAAGGATGTGGCCGCGAACGCCTTGGCGGTCGCGCGCGGAAGGCAAGCGGAAATCCCCGGCTGGGCCGATCAGTTCCGCGCCCGCAAGGCTGCCGAAAAGGCGAAGAAATGAGCGTCGCGGACGAAGCCAAGGCGCGCGCCGGCGCAGCCGCCGTGCAATTCGTGCGGGACGGCATGATCGTAGGCCTCGGCACCGGCTCCACCGCTGCGCATTTCGTGCGCGCGCTGGGCGCCGCGAAGCTGGATATCGCCTGCGTGCCCACCTCGGAAGCGACGCACGCGCAGGCGCTTTCGGTGGGACTCAAAATGGCGCCGCTGGAGACGATCGAACGCATCGACGTGACAATCGACGGGGCCGATGAGGTCGATCCGGCGTTCCGGCTCATCAAGGGCGCCGGCGGCGCTTTGCTGCGCGAGAAGATCATCGCCTCGGCGTCGACGCGGATGGTCGTGATCGCCGATGAGAGCAAGATCGTTTCCGCGCTCGGCGCGTTTCCGTTGCCGGTAGAGGCGACCCCTTTCGCGCTTGAGCTGACGCAGCGGCGGGTGGAAGCGGCTTTGCGCGCCAGCGGTTGCCCCGCAACGGGCTCGGTGGTGCGGATGGCGGCGGGCGCCCGCTACCGCACGGACGGCGGCAACCACGTGATCGACTGCCGGTGTGAGCGCATTCCTGACCCGGAGGGACTGGCCCGCCGCTTGAGCGACATTCCTGGCGTCGTGGAGCACGGTCTGTTCATCGGCCTGGCGAAGACGTTGGTGATCGGCGGCGCGAACGGCGTGGAAATCCGCGAAAGCTGAGCGAGGTGGGCCTCCCGCTCCGCGGTCGGCGGGCCTAAGTAGGCGGACATGACGTACGATTTCGATCTTTTTACGATTGGCGCAGGCTCGGGCGGGGTTCGCGCCTCGCGCATCGCGGCGTTGGCTGGCGCGCGCGTCGCGGTGGCGGAAGCCGACCGCATCGGCGGCACCTGCGTCATCCGCGGCTGCGTGCCGAAGAAATTCTTCGTCTATGGGGGCGAATACGCGCAGGCCTTCGAGGACGCCGCGGCCTTCGGCTGGACGGTGAACGCCACATTCGACTGGGCGACCTTGCGGGACAATGTCGCCGCCGAAGTGACGCGGCTTTCCGGCATCTATGAACGCAACCTGCGCGGCGCCGGGGTTGAGCCCATCGCCGGGCGCGCCGCGCTGCTCGATGCGCACACCGTGCGGATGGACGACGGGCGCACCTTCACCGCCGAGCGCATCCTGATCGCGGTCGGCGGCGCGCCGTATCGTCCGCTCGACGTGCCCGGGCAGGAATTGGCGATCGTTTCGGACGATGCGTTCAATCTGGCGGCGCTGCCGAAGCGCGTGGCGGTGTTCGGCGGCGGCTACATCGCCTGCGAGTTCGCTTCGATATTTCAGGGAGTGGGCGTCGAAACGCAGCTGATCTATCGCGGCCCGAAGGTCCTGCGCGGCTTCGACGAAGACATCCGCGAGCATGTGCAGCAGGAATTGGCGCGCACCGGCGTCGAGGTGATCACGGGCGCTGCGCCCACGCGCATCGAACGCGCGGGCGCGGCCTACGCTATTTCGCTATCGGATGGGCGGCGCATCGAAACCGATCTGGCCATGCTGGCGATCGGGCGCGCCCCGAAAACGGCGAACCTCGGCCTCGAACGCGCCGGGGTGAAGACGGATGAATCCGGCGCGATCATCGTCGATGCTTACGCGCAAACGAGCGCGTCGTCCGTCTACGCCGTGGGCGACGTGACCGACCGGATCAATCTCACGCCAGTCGCCATCCGCGAAGGGCACGCCTTCGCCGACACCGTCTACAACAATCGCCCCACGAAATTCGATCACACGGATGTCGCCACGGCGGTGTTCACGCGCCCGCCGGTCGGCGTCGTCGGCTGCAACGAGTACGAAGCGCGCGAGCGCCACGGACAGGTCGATATTTACAAGACGGCGTTCCGGCCGATGAAGCATGTGCTCGCGGGCAACGCCCAACGCATGCTGATGAAGCTCATCGTGCGCCGGCGCGACGACGTGGTCGTCGGCGTTCATATCGCGGGGCCCGACGCCCCGGAGATCATCCAGATGGCGGCCATCGCCGTGAAGGCGGGGCTCACGAAGGCGCAATGGGATGCGACGTGCGCGGTGCATCCCACGGTGGCCGAGGAGTTGGTGACCTTGCGGGAGAAGGCGCCTGAGCCGGCGGCGGCGCCCAGCGCGGTTTGAAAGCCCCCGCCGACCGGCGCCCTGACTTCGCCGTTTCTCGCGCTTAGGCAAAAGGCTATCGTCTGCTGGTAAGCTGAGCGATCTGATTCGGTTCCGTCCGGAGGGAAGGCAGGAATGCCCGCGCGGCTGATTTCCATCATCAATATGAAGGGCGGGGTGGGTAAATCCACCACCGCGGTCTCGCTCGCCGAGACCCTGGCGTTCCATCACCGCCGCCGCGTGCTTCTGCTGGACCTCGATCCGCAAACCAATGCGTCGATCATGGCCGCAGGCCCTGAGCGCTGGAACGCCCTGCGCGAGGCCGAGCGCACGCTCGACGTCTATTTCGAGGCGTACGCCTATGGCGGCGATCCGCGCCCGTTCAAAACGCTGGTGGAGCCGAAGGTCAGCGATCTCAAGGGCCGGGTGGAGCTTTCCCTGGTGGCCGCGGCGCCGGAGTTCCGCAGCATTGAGCGGGACCTGATCGAGGCCTTCGTCAAGAAGGGCTACAATGTCAGCGCCATCCAGCGCTGGGTGCTTGAGCGGATGGCGGCGGGCCTGAAGGCCGTCTGGAACGATTTCGACTATGTCCTCGTGGATTGCCCGCCGGGCATCTCGCTGTTCGCGGAGGCGGCCCTGATCGCGGCGGATGCGATCCTGGTGCCCACGATCCCCGATTACGTCTCCCGGCTAGGCCTGATCGCCTTCCGCCGCCGCGCGCTGACCCTCATCAACCAACGCCGCGGGGCGGTGTCGGAGCTGTTCGTGCTGGCCACTAAATACGATGAGGGCATGTCTCTGCACCGCTCGGAAGCTGACCTGCTGGCCGGCAATCTGGGCCAGGCCATGTTCAAGGTGCGTATTCCCCAACACGTGGATATTGCGCGCGCGGCCGAGTGGTCGGATACGCCGCGCACCTTCGATCAGAAATACGGCGCAGGGGCTGCGATCATGCGCGCGCTGGGCGATGAATTCCTGGAAAAGCTGGAGAAGGTGCCGGCGCTCTAGGCGCTATTCCTCCGGCGGCGCGGCCGGCTGCGGGCGCGGCGTCAGCCAAGTGGGCTGGGGCGTGGCGGGCGCCAGAGGCGCTGTGCAGACCCGCTGATACGTCATCCGCGCCGCGCTCAAGGCGGCTTGCGCGCGCACCCAGGCGTCGTCGATGGCGAATTCGCGGTCCACGCCGCCCTCGATGCTTGCGCCGGCCTGTGCGCTCTGTTCGCTGAGTTGCAGCGCCCTGGCCCGAAGTTCGCTTACATTCAGGCGCAGGCGGGCGCACATGTCGTCGGCTTGCGCCGGGCCGCCGCTGGCGGCGCACAACGCGACGGACGCCATGCAGGCCGCTTTGAGCCACTTCATCGTTTCAACCTTAAGTGTCGCGGCATGCCTGAAAAGCCGAGCCGAATCAGCATCACGCGCGCTACACCCGGCGAATTGCAAGAGGCACGCCAATGAGCCTTAATCGCGCTTTGGCCGAACTGTTCAAGGCGATCCGCGAGGAAGCGGCGCACAACGACGCCTTCGCCGCGCGCCTCGAAGACGCGCTGGCGCTCTACAAGCCGCCGCGGCGGCGCCGGCCCGCGCGGCCTGCGCCTGCAGCCGAACCGCCCGCGCCGGCGCAAACGCCGCCCGTTCTCGAGGCGCTGGAGGCGTTCGATCCCGAACCGCCGGCCCCGATCGAGCCCGCCGACGTCGCACCTGGTCCGCCGGCGCTGAACCCGATCGCGCTCTATTCCGAGGCGGGCGAGGCGGCGCTGCGCAGCGTGCTGGAGGATGAGACCTATTCCCGCGAAGCGCTGAGCCTGCTGATCGCGGAGCACAATCTCGATCCCGCCGGCGCCGCCGACGACGGCGACAAACCCGCCTTGGTCGAGCAGATCGTCGCCCAGGCGCGCCGGCGCGTGGAGCGGGACCGCAAATTGTTCGACTACTGACGCGCGGCTGCGCGAAGCGGCGCATTTACGGGTTTACGCCGGGACGGCGTTTGCCAGCCGCGGGCCGCTTCGTCTAAGCCTTGTGAAAGGCCCTGGGACGCACGGATGTTCGGAAAGATTTTGATCGCCAACCGCGGCGAGGTGGCGGTGCGGATCATCAAGACCGCCCGGCGGTTGGGGATCAAGACGGCGATTGTCTATTCCGAAGCCGACAGAGACTCGCTCGCCGTCGAGATGGCGGACGACGCTGTTCTGATCGGCCCGCCGCCGGCGGCGCAATCCTATCTCGTGATCGACAAGGTTGTGGATGCCGTCCGCCAAACCGGTGCGGAGGCGGTGCATCCGGGCTTCGGCTTCCTGTCGGAAAAAGCGGAGTTCGCCGAGCGGTTGGCCAGCGAGAAGATCGTCTTCATCGGCCCCAATCCGCACGCCATCCGCGCAATGGGCGATAAGATCGAATCGAAAAAGGCGGCGGCCGCGGCCGATGTCAGCTGCGTGCCCGGCTTCATCGGCGAGATCGAAGGCGTGAAGCACGCCCTCCAGATCGCCGAGGAGATCGGCTATCCGGTGATGATCAAGGCTTCCGCCGGCGGCGGCGGGAAGGGCATTCGGGTCGCGGCGAACCGCAAGGAGGTGCAGGAAGGCTTTCCCGCCGTGGTCGCCGAAGCGAAGAACGCCTTCGGCGACGATCGCGTGTTCATCGAGAAATTCGTCGAGGGCCCGCGTCACATCGAAATTCAGGTGCTCGGCGACAAGCACGGCAATGTCGTCCACCTGTTCGAGCGCGAATGCTCGATCCAGCGGCGCAATCAGAAGGTGATCGAGGAGGCGCCCTCGGCGCTGCTCGACGAGAAAACGCGCGCCGCGATGGGCGCACAGGCGATCGCGCTCGCCAAGGCCGTCGGCTACGATAGCGCCGGCACCGTCGAGTTCGTCGCTTCGGGCAAGGACAAGAGCTTCTATTTTCTGGAGATGAACACCCGCCTGCAGGTCGAGCATCCGGTGACGGAATCGATCACCGGGCTGGATTTGGTGGAGCAGATGATCCGCGTCGCCGCCGGCGAAAAGCTGGGCTTCGCGCAGAAGGATCTGAAAATCAAAGGCTGGGCGATCGAAAGCCGCATCTATGCGGAGGATCCCTACCGCAACTTCTTGCCTTCGATCGGGCGTCTGCGCCGTTACCGCCCGCCGCAGGAAGGCCAATTCGGCGATGTGCTGGTGCGCAACGACGCCGGCGTGCGCGAGGGCGACGAAATCTCGATCTATTACGACCCGATGATCGCCAAGCTGGTGACGCATGCGCCGAACCGGCTCGCCGCGATCGATGCGCAGGCGCGTGCGCTCGATGCGTTTCTGGTCGATGGCATACAGGACAACATCCCGTTCCTCGGCGCCGTGATGGACGAGAAGCGTTTTCGCTCCGGCGACATCACCACCGCCTATATCCGCGAAGAATTTCCCGAAGGGTTCAAGGGCACGCCCGCCACGCCCGGCCAGCGCGATGCGCTCGTCGCGGCGTCGAGCTTCATTCACGCGCTGCGCCACGACCGGGGCCGGCGCATTTCGGCGCAGGTGAACGGGCCGGGCCCTCGCCGGCGCGATTGGGTGGTTATCCTCGGGCGCGACCAGACGCCCGTGCACGTCGTCCTGGAAGACGCTGGCGCCAAAGTGACCTTAAATGAAGGCGGCAGGACGCTCACGCTGCTCACGGCGTGGCGTCCCGGCGCGCCGGTGCTGGAAGGCACGCTCGACGGCGCCCCTATCGCTATCAAGGTGAAGGAGCTCACCGAAGGCTATCAGCTGCGCCTGCGCGGCGTGCGGGTGAACGCCATCGTATGCAGCCCGCGCGCGGCGGCCCTGCATCAGCTCATTCCGGAGAAGGAGCCGGCGGATACCTCAAAATACATCCTCTCGCCGATGCCCGGCCTGGTGGTGTCGATCGAGGTGCAGGCCGGCCAGGAGGTCAAGACGGGCGAGGGCGTGGCCGTCGTCGAAGCGATGAAGATGCAGAACATCATCCGCGCCGAGCGCGACGGCGTGGTCGCCAAAGTGGAGGTTGCCGCCGGCGCCAGCGTCGCGGCGGACGAGGTGCTGGTGGAGCTCGTCTGAGCGCGCTTGCGCGGGCGCAACGCCGGGCGCATCCTCGCCCCGCTCTAGAGGCGAGGCGCATTCCATGACCGCGTTTAATGTCGTCCGCTTCCGGGTGAAGCCGGGGCGGGAGCAGGAATTTCTCGACGCGCACAAAAAGGTCGAGGCGAACTGGGCCGGCCTGCAGCACGCGAACATCATCAAGACTGGCGAGCGCGGCTACTGCATCATCGCGGAATGGCGCGACATGGATGCGATGGCTGCGGCGCGCCCGCAGATGATCGCCACGCTCGACAGCTTCCGCGATACCTTGGAAGACCTCGGCGGCGGTCTCGGCGTCACCGATCCGGTCTCCGGCGCAGTGGCCCTCACGCTCAAATAGCGTCCTGCGTCAACGCCGGCGGCGGGGCGGTTTCCGTCACGCCGAACACCTCCTCGAACGCCGCGCGCAGCGCGGCGTCCGCTTCGTCCATCGTCACCGGATGGCCGAGATCGACGAGGCTCGTGACGCCGAGATCGCGATCGCGCACGCCGCAAGGCGTGATGCCTGAGAAATGCTCGAGATCAGGCTCCACGTTGAGCGCCACACCGTGATAGCTCGCCCAGCGGCGAATTTTGACGCCGATGGCGGCGATCTTGTCCTCGCGCGCGAAGCCCGGCCCCTTCCGCGCCACCCACACGCCGACCCGCCCGGGCCGGATCTCACCCTTCACATTGAAGCGCGCCAAGGCGGCGATGATCCAGCGTTCCAAGTCGCGCACGAAGCAGCCCACGTCGCGCCCGCGCCCGCGCAGATCGAGCATCGCATACGCCACCCGCTGGCCGGGTCCGTGATAAGTGAATTGCCCGCCGCGGTTCGTTTTGAACACCGGGAAGCGGGCCGGATCGAGCAGGTCTTCCGGCTTGGCGCTGACGCCCCCGGTGTAGAGTGGATCATGCTCGACCAGCCAGACGAGCTCGCCCGCCGCCCCCGCCGCAATGGCGGCGGCGCGCGCCTCCATGAAGCGCACGGCGGCCTCGTAGGGCACGCGCCCCGGTGAAACAGCCCAGCCGATGGCGTTCACGTTCGATCAACCCTTTCACGGTGTTCTGGCCCGCTGAAACCTAGATAGGCGGCGGCATGTCGAAAAGTCAGGTCAATGCGGTCAGCGTCGAGATCGCGGTGGTGCTGGGCCGCTGCGTGCTGCCGATGCATCAGCTTCTGCGCATGGGCCGCGGCGCGGTGATCCCGCTGGATGCGCACGAAAGCGATTCGGTGTGGATCCTCGCCAACAATTATCCAGTCGCCCGCGGCGAGATCAACGTGCAGGGCGAGCGGCTGGCCGTCACCGTGACCGAGGCCGCCGATGTGCATGAATTCAACGCGTCGCGCTGAAGCATCGCCCCGGTGACGGGCCTGGCCTGACGCGGTAGAACGCTTCTCCAAAGAGGGAGGCGGCGCATGATGCGGATCGCCGTTGCGGCTTTCACCGCTTGTCTCATCGGTTCAGGCCCGGCTTTGGCCGCCGGCGGGGGCATGGAGAGCGGCCCGATCCAGGGCGGCATGGAGACCGGCCCCAGCCCGGAACAGCTGCAAGCGGCCTACAATGACGGCGTCCGCGCCGTCGAGGCGCAAAACTGGAAGCAAGCGGTCAGCAAGTTCAAGTTCGTGACGCGCAGTGCGCGCGACAACGCCGACGCCTGGAATTATCTCGGCTACTCCTCGCGCAAGGGCGGCGATCTTAAGGCCGGCGAAAAGGCCTATCAGCGCGCGCTCAAGATCAATCCCAACCACCCGCGCGCCAACGAATATTACGGCGAGCTTTTGCTGGAGCAGAACCGCATCGCCGAGGCGGAGCAGCGCCTGGCCGTGCTGCAGGCGTGCTGCGCCGCCAACCCCGTGACGGCGGAGCTGGCGGGCCTCATCGCTGACGCGAAGGCCGGCAAACCTACGGTCCGCTTCAAGCCGTCCATGGGCTATTGAGGGCTGGGCCGGCGGCGGCTTGAGGCCGCGGCCCCTTTCTGCTACCCCGCGCCACCTCGCGATCGTGGCGGAATTGGTAGACGCACTGCCTTGAGGTGGCAGCGGGTAACACCGTGGAGGTTCGAGTCCTCTCGATCGCACCAAAAAAACAAAAAGCGCATGCGAACTCTTGCGGGGTTGACGAACGCCGCCAGCGGGCCTTTTGGGGCTTGTGACGGATTGATCAGCCCGACCCCCGCGGAGCGCGCGCATGGCCCCACCTCAGGACGTTTCGGAGGCTGAGCGGGCCGCGGCGGCCCCCGTCGTCGATACCCATCTGATGACCCTGGTAATCGCCGCCGCCGCTGACCGCGACGGCCCGATGCTGCGCAGCCTGCTCGCCGGCCTGCACCCCACCGACATCGCCGACGTCCTGAAGAATCTGCCATCCCATAGCCTGCACACCGTGATCGCGCTGGTGGGCAAGCAATTGCCGCCGGAACTGCTGCTGGAGCTGCCCGCCGAAACCCTGGGCGAGGTGCTGAAGCAGATGCCGGCGAGCCAGATCGGCGCGCAGCTTGGCCAATTTGACACCGACGATGCCGCCGTAGTGGCGGCGGCGGTTGAGCCTTCCCGGTTGCGCGAGGTGCTGGCGGCCACGCCGGAAGAGGCGCGCCGCGCCGTCGAGGCGGGTCTTTCCTTCGAGGAGGAAACCGCCGGGCGCCTGATGCAGCGCGAATTCGTCGCGGCGCCGGAATTCTGGAGCGTCGGGCAGACGATCGATCACCTGCGCGACGCCGCCGATGACGACCTGCCCGATATTTTCTTCGAAATCTACGTGGTCGATCCGGCGTTTCGTCCCGTGGGCGCGGTGCGGCTTTCCACCCTGCTGCGCGCCAGCCGGGCGACGGCGCTGCGCGATCTCATGCAGGCGCCGCAATTCCTGGTTCGCCCGGAGATGGACCAGGAAGAGGTCGCCTTCGCCTTCCAGCGCTATCACCTGGCTTCCGCGCCGGCGGTGGACGAGGGTGGACGGCTGACGGGCATGGTCACGGTGGACGACATCGTCCACGTCATCCGCGAGGAGAGCGAGGAAGACTTGCTGCGCCTCTCCGGCGTGAGCGAGGCCGATCAGAGCGACAGCGTGTGGCGCGCGCTGCGGGCGCGAACGCCTTGGCTTATGGTGAACATGGCGACCGCGCTCACCGCTTCCTCGGTGATCACGATGTTTGAAACCTCGATCAATCAGATGGTGTCGCTGGCGGTTCTGATGCCGATCGTGGCGTCGCTGGGCGGCAACGCCGGCACGCAGAGCCTGGCGGTGGCGGTGCGCGCCTTGGCCGCCCGCGATTTGACGCCGATGAACACGGCGCGGTTCGTCGGGCGCGAAGCGTTGACCGGCGCATTCAACGGCGTGGTGATCGCGCTGTTGTTGTCGATGATCGCCGGCGTCTGGTTTCACAGTTTTTCGCTGGCGCTGGCGGCTGGCTTGGCGGTGATCTTCAACCTCACCTGCGCCGGCCTGGCCGGAAGCCTTGTGCCATTAACGCTCAAGCGCTTTGGCGCCGACCCTGCAGTGGCGTCGTCGGTCTTCGTGACCTGGATGACCGATACCGTAGGGTTTTTCGCCTTCCTGGGGATCGCCACGGCCATTCTGTTCCATTGACGCATACGGTCCCGTTCTTGCGTCCTGCCGAGACGGCGGCTGGAGGCGAGCCGAAACGAAACGCATGTCTGCAACTTTGCCCTCCCCTGCATGCCTGGCGCTGGTAAAGCGCTTCGAAGGCTTGCATCTCGAGCCTCAACCCCTCGACGGCGACCGCTGGGTCGTGGGCTATAATCATGTGCGCCGCGGCGCGCCCGGCGCGCCGATCGATGCAACGGAAGCGGAATACCTGCTCAAGGAAGACCTTGAGGAGTTCGCCCAGATCATCCGTGGCACTGTGTTCGCTTCACTGAACCAGAACCAGTTCGACGCGCTCGTCTCGTTTGGTTTCTCGGTGGGCCACAACGCGTTCGCACGCTCGGACGTGCTGCAAATGATGAACGGCGGGCGTGCGCTGGAGGCGGCCGCAGCGATGGACGGCTGGGCGCATAGCGCGGCGGACGGCCAGATCGTGGATCACCTGGTGCGCCGGCGCGCCGCCGAAAAGGCGCTGTTCCTGACCGAGGAAGAGGCAAGCCCTTCGGCCGCCTCCGCCGTCATCCGGCCAAGCCGCGGCGAGGCCGAGGCGGCCGAAGCTGCGCCGGTTGAAGAAAAAGTCGATCCCGTGGGCATGGTGGCGCTGGGCGCGCTCGGCCTGCTGCTGATCGCCATGGGCGTGACCGGCGCCGACGAGGATCATGGCCTCGCCTATCTCGTTTTCGCCGGCCCTGGCGCCGTGGCCGTGGCGATGAGCGTGTATCACCTGTTGAAGCGCGCAGCGGCCGCCTGAGCGCCGCCGCCCGCCGGCGACATTGAGCGCGTGCGCCCGCGGCGCTAGCGTGCGGCGATGTCTTCCAATCTCCATGCGCTCGATTTCGATCTTGGCGAAAACGCCGCGCTCATCCGTGATGCCGCCGGCCGCTTCGCGCAGGCAGAGATCGCGCCGCGCGCCGACGCCATCGACAAGTCCAACGCATTCCCGCGCGATCTCTGGCCGAAGCTGGGCGCGCTGGGCCTTCTCGGCGTCACCGTGGAGGAGGAATGGGGCGGGGCCGGACTCGGTTATGTCGAGCATGTCGTCGCGATGGAGGAGATTTCCCGCGCCAGCGCCGCAGTCGGTCTTTCGTACGGCGCGCACTCCAATCTTTGCGTCAATCAGATCCGCCGCTGGGGCACGCCCGAGCAAAAGCGCGCCTATCTAGCGAAGCTGATCTCGGGCGAGCATGTGGGAGCGCTGGCGATGAGCGAGGCCGGGGCGGGCAGCGATGTCGTCTCTATGCGCCTGCGCGCGAAAAGGAAGGGCGATCGCTACGTGCTGAACGGTGCGAAAATGTGGATCACCAACGCACCGCACGCCGATACGCTCGTCGTCTACGCCAAGACCGATCCCGCCGCCGGCCCGCGCGGCATCACGGCATTTCTGATCGAGAAGGGCATGACCGGCTTTTCGGTATCGCCGAAGCTCGACAAGATCGGCATGCGCGGCAGCGATACGGCCGAACTCGTGTTCACCGGATGCGAGGTGCCGGCGGAAAACGTCATGGGCGGCGAGGGCCTCGGCGTGCGCGTACTGATGAGCGGCCTCGATTACGAACGCGCGGTGCTGGCCGGCGGCCCGCTCGGCATCATGGCGTGCGCTCTCGATATCGTGCAGCCCTACGTGAAGGAGCGCCGCCAATTCGGCCAGCCCATCGGTGACTTCCAATTGATGCAGGGCAAGCTGGCCGACATGTATGTCGCCCTCTCCACCGCGCGGGCCTATGTCTACGCCGTCGCCAAGGCCTGTGACGCGGGAAAGACCACGCGCAAGGATGCCGCCGGCGCCATCCTTTACGCGTCCGAGCAGGCCACGCGCGTCGCGCTGGAAGCGATCCAGGCGCTTGGCGGCAACGGCTATATCAACGATTACCCGACGGGGCGGCTGCTGCGCGATGCGAAGCTCTACGAGATCGGCGCCGGCACCTCGGAAATTCGCCGCTGGCTGATCGGGCGCGAATTGATGGACGAGGATTGAAGCGCGTGACGTTGCAGAACCGCGTGGATCCCTTCGGCGCGCTTACGGCGCACGCCGCGCGCGGCGCCATGTTCGGCAATCGCGGCGGAAAATTCCATCGCGACGACCGCACCCTTGGAAGCCGGCGCCATGTGTCGCGGCGCTGGATTTCCTGCGTGCTCGAATTCAACGGCCGTCGGCGCGACGTGTGGGGCCGGTTCTACACCGAGCTCTTTTTTCTGGATGAAGCGACGGCGCTCGCCGCCGGTCACCGGCCTTGCTACGAGTGCCGCCGTCACGCCGCGCAGGCGTTCGCCGCGGGCTTCGCCGGGGGCGGCGCGTTCGCGAAGGCCGACGACATGGATGCGGCGCTGCACGCCGAGCGCCTGGATGGCCGCGCGAAGCGCACGCATCGCTGCGCCATCGATGCGCTTCCTGACGCCGCGTTCGTGACGTTCGATGGCCGCCAGGCCTTCGCAGTGAAAGGGGAGGCGCTGCTTCCTTGGTCTTTCGCAGGCTATGGCGCGCCTGCGCCGCGCCCGCGGAACGTTCAGATCGAGGTGCTGACGCCGCCTTCGATCCTACGGGCGCTGCGCAACGGCTACCAGCCGCTTTGGGCGGCGTGATGCGCGCGGCGCTGGCGGTGCTCTGTCTGGCGCTTGCGGCATGCGCGACGCCGCCGGCGCCGTGCCCGCCAGGATTGACGCCGGCGCGCGCGGCGCAGCTTTTTTTCGGCAGGAACATCGGCGCCAAGCTCGCCGTCAGCGAGGCGGATTGGGCGCGGTTCGCGGCGGAAGAGATCGCGCCGCGCTTTCCCGCCGGCTTCACACTGCGCGACGGTGCGGGCCGTTATCGCGACAAGGCCGGCGCACTCATCGATGAGCCGTCCAAGGAAGCGATGATCTTGCTCACAGGCGATCCCGATGAGCCCGCCAAGCTCGCCGCCGTGCGGGCGGCCTACAAGCACCGCTTCGCCCAGGAATCCGTGCTGCTGATCGAATCCGCGGTGTGCGCGGCTTTCTAACGCCAGTCCCAAAAGCGCTTGGACCGGCGCAGGCTTCTTGATAGAACCCGCGCCCGCGATCCTCGGTAGCTCAGCGGTAGAGCAACCGGCTGTTAACCGGTTGGTCGTAGGTTCGAATCCTACCCGGGGAGCCATTCTTTCAATGGCTTAGGGCGCTTCCTAATAGGTCAGCATCAGGGCTGCGCCGGCGGCGATAATCGCTGCGCCGGCGGTGAACAGAGTCGCGAGCGCGCGCCGCCAGGCGCGATCTTCACGCAGTGTCAGCCGGGCGAGTTCCGTTGCCGTCATCAAAGCCTCCGTTGCGGGCAGCCAAGCATGCCGCGCCGCCGCGAAGGGTGACCGAGGTCACTTAGAAATCGGTCGCGAGGCTCATCTGGAACTTGCGCGCGCCGCCGATATAGAAGCCGCCCGAGGGGTAAACGCGCCAGGCGAAATCGTCGAACACGTTCAGCACCTGGGCGCGGAAGGTCGAGGTGTGGCCCCCGATCTTGAAGCGCTGGCGCATGCCGATATCGACCATGTTGAACGCTTCGGCATCGAGCTGCTTGCCGCCGAGTTCGGCGAAAGTGCGCGAGGTGGCCGGGCGCTCGCCGGTGTAGGTGACGCCGATATCCAGCGAAAGGCCTTCGATCCACGGCGTGCGGTAATCCAGATTGAGCCGCAAGTTCGTTTCCGGCTGGCTCACGGGCTTCGGCCCGATGAGGCCGAGCGTGACCGCTTCGCCCGTCACTTCCGGTTTTTGCAGCACCGCGCCGGCGACAACGTTCAGCCTGTCGGTGAGGGCGCCGGCGAGAGAGATCTCGAAGCCCTTGTGCGTTTCATCGCCGAGCTGGCGATAGAGGCGCGACGCGTCGAGATTGAAATACGGCTTCTCGACATTGAAATAGCCGAGCACCAGCGCGAGGCGCGGCGTGACGGCGTAGCGGACGCCGACGTCATATTGCTCCGTATGGATCGCGGGCGGCGCCTCGAACGAGTTCACGGCGTTTTCCGGCGCCAGCGCCACCTCTTCCAGGCCTTGGGTGAAGCTCGCGTAAGCAGAGAGCTTCTTCGATGCAGTCCACACGAGGGAGCCGTTGACGAACAGCGGCTTGTCGCGCGTGACTGTGGCCGCCGCCGCCGGCGGGGTCACAGTCTTTTCGTAGTCGACGTGCTGCACGCCGATGCTGGCTTCGCCCAGGCCGCGCCAGGCGAGCTGATATTGAGCGCCGGCCGCCCACTGGCGCACCGCATCGGTGGATGGCGCGCCATTGGCCCAAACGGGTTCCGGCAACAGCACGCGCTGGCCTACGGGGATCGGCGTGATCGAGGCCGAAGCGGTGCCGCCGAACGTGCGGTCGTTGTCGCGCCCGCGCACGGTGAAATGCAGAGTTTGGCGCAGGTTTTCGCCCTCGAACACGCCGGTGAGGCGCGCCTCGCCGGTGGTGCTCGGCTGGTCCTGCGGCAATTCGTTGGTGACGCGATGCGTCGTCGGCATCCCGGCTTGATCGGTGTTGAGGTAGAGGTCGGCGACCGTGCCCTGGCCGTTGGTGCTGTGATGGAAGAGGCCGGCGCGCATCGTCCAATTGTCGCTCAGCTTCTGGCGGCCGAGCACGCCCACCACGCGCGAGGTGATGTCCACCGCGGTCCAGTCCTGGCCGAAGAATTTCACCTCGATCGGCGGCGGCACGAACGGGCCCGACGTGAACACGAGCGGGGTGAACTTCGTCTTCATGTTCGTGCCCCAGCCGAAGAAGGCCGTGTATTCGGAATCTTCGACGGGGCGCCAACGCGAAACGATGCCGACCATGCGGTTATTCGAGCGCGAGAACGGGATCTGCTGGTCGTCTGAGGAATATTTGAAGCCGCCGGAGAGGCCGAATTTCCCCGGCACGACGACGCGCTGCCAATCCGCTTCCAGCTGATAGACGCCGTCGGTCGAGGCGCCGAGATAGGTGGAGAAGGAATTGCGCGTCTGGAACGGGCGCAGTGCGTAATCCGCGATGCCGGTCGGCGCCGGGAAGGGATAGCTCTGCGCCGTCAACCCGACGCGGATCGTGATGCTCGACACGACGCGCGAAGGCATGAAGTTGCGATAATCGAAGAACATCCCCTCGATGCGCACATTGCTGGCCGCCAGCGGGCTGAAGCCGCGGGCGTCGCGCTCGTTATAGAGGCCGATCTTCTCGTTGCCGAAGCTCACGCCGAAGGCGTCGTCCGCCGAGCGGGTGGCGTTTTCGGCGGCGCGCTGCTGCGCCAAGGCGGGCGCGCTAAAGCAGGCCGCGGCGGCCACGAGCAGTGCTAAGGATCGCTTCCCCACGTCTCCCCCCAGGTCTTTTTTGGGCGTCCCGCACGCCAATGGTTCGACCATTTAAGGTGTGCATGCCCCTGTCAAGCCGCCGCCCCAGGCGCGGCGTGCGCAAGCACCTTATTGTGTACGGAGCTGTAGGTCCGCCATTTCCGTTCATCAAATACAATGTAAATATTAATTCGGCGTCCAGCCCCGCATCTTGCCCGGATTGAGCAGGCCCTTGGGGTCGATTTGACGCTTGAAGGCCAGCTGGGTCTGATTGACGACCTTCATGCCGCCGTCCTCGACCGTGTAGGCGTGCGGATTGAATTGGATACAGCCCGCCGCCTCATGGATGCGCATGATTTCGTTGAGGCGCGCTTCGTCCGTGTACCGCACCAATTGGATGGCCGCGCAGCTGGCCGCGCCGCCGCTGCGGATAAATTCCAGATGCATCAGCACTTCATCGCCGAAATGCTTGTGCATCTGCTCCATGACTTCCAGGTTGGGGAAGGCCGTTTGCAGATAGGTGATGCTGGGGTCGCGGCGGATCGCCCACAGCGTGGTGTGGTTCCAGCACAATTCGTAGAGCGGCAAGGCGCGCTCGTGTTCGACAGCTTCCAGCGATTTGCTGTAGCTGATGCGCCCGCCATGCTCGGCGGCCAGTGCTTCGAGGCCTTCCCAGGATTGGCGCGCCGCCATCACCAGCACGGCGGTTTGCTGCGGGCCGACATGGGCGGAAATCTGGCGCAGATAGGCGGGAACGATCGGCGGCGCCATCACCGCGCATTGTTTCTTCACTAGGCCGGGTGAATTGGCGAACGCCAGGCCGAAACGGCAACCGGCCATGAAGTCGTCGAACACGACGACGCCGTCGATCCAGTCTTCAACCGGCGCCAAGCCCATTTCCAGTTCGGTCATCACGCCGGTGACGCCGTAGGAGTGGTTGAACTTGCCGACGTCGTCGCCGCGCAATTCCAGCACACGCGGTTCGGCTTCCAGCGTCACCAGGCGCGCCGCGATGATGTTGCCGCGCTCGTGCAGCATGCCCCACGTGATGGAGCCGACGCCGCCGGAACCGCCGCCGATGAAGCCGCCGATCGTGGCGATCGCGCGCGTCGAGGGATGCATGCGCAATTCGGCGCCGAACGGCTTCAATTCCGCGTCGATGTCGATCAGCTTCTTGCCCGCTTCGACGCGGCAGGCGCCTTTATTGGCCCACACCAGCTTGTCCATGCTCGTCATGTCGAGCACGACGCCGCCTTGCAGCGGCATGGCCTGGCCGTAATTGCCCGTGCCCCCGCCGCGCACGGTGAGCGGCGCATCGTGGCGGTAGCAGGCTGCGGCGATGGCCACGATTTCGGCCTCGCTCTTCGGCGTCACGATCACATCTGCGGCGACATGATCGAGCTGGCGCTTCAACACCGGGCTGTACCAGTAGAAGTCGCGGCTCTTCTGGCGGATGTGCGTGGGCTCGACGCTGAACGGCAGGCCCCCGATCTCGGAAACCAGAGCTTCGATATTCATGTGGTCTTCCCCCGCGCATCGGGCTTGGTTTTCGCCAGCGCCGCGCGGACTTCGGGCGCGATGTGGCGGTACGCAAGCTCGTTCAGGTCCATGGTGACCGGCCCTGGCGCGCGGACAAGAAAAATCTGCTTCGCCTGCGCCGCGAAATCGGCCCGGAAGTGCACCGCGCTCTTCACCGCGAGAATCGCGGCGGAGAACGGTTCGATCCCGAACATCCGCACCTGCGCCT